>NZ_DASWTD010000150.1:0-9256 GCF_036402335.1 Sphingopyxis sp.
GGCATCGCGTCGAGCGCGGCGTGCTGGTTCGAAAATTCGGTGTTGCCGCCGACCGGCGGGATGGTGATGCCGAAAAGGCAGGTGCCCGCGGGCGGGCGGGCCTGAAAGCTCCAGTCGCTGTGCCAGTTTTCGGCGAACAGCGGGGCGGTCTCGTCGGCCTTGCGTTTCACCGCGATGATATGGTCGCGGCCCGGGATCGGGCGGATGAAGGGATCGTCGCCGAAGCCGCCGAAATAGCCGGTGAAGCGTTCGAGATCGTCCGCGTCCATCTTCTGATCGGGAAAGGCGAGGACATGATGGTCGAGCCACGCCGCGCGGATCTCGGCGACGGTTTCGGGGGCGAGCGGCTGCGTCAGGTCGACACCGGTCACGCGCGCGCCGCACGCCTGGCCGCTGGGGGAGATGGTGAGCGTCATGGCGCGATGCTGCGCTGATCGGGACGGCAGGTCAATCGGGTCTTGCCGGCTGTCCGCGATACCCCCGGTAGAGCGAAATCGATCCCGTCGGGGTTGCGATGACCTGCACCTCCTCGACGTCGCGAAAGCCCGCGTTCCGGAGAATGTCGGGGATGCAGCCGCGCGCATTCGGTTCGGTCAACGCGAAGCCGTCGATCATCTGCACCTGACGGAAGAGCATCCGCATCAGCCGCGATCGCTGTTCGCCATAATCGGCAACGAAGAGTTCGCCGCCCGGTTTCAGGAGCCGCCACATCTGGCGCGCAATCGCTACCTTTGCGTCCATCGGACATTGGTGAAGGACGAGGCTCGACACGATTTTGTCGCAGTTCTGGATCGGCGCGATCGCGTCGAGGGCGCTGCCCATGGCTTCGAACCACTGCACGCGCGCGCCGGAATTTTCGGCCTTTCGCCGCGCGATTTCGAGAATGGCGGGATCGGGATCGACGCCGAATATGTTGCCTCCGGGCGCTTTCGCATGGAGCGCGATGGCCAGCGTGCCGGTACCGCATCCGATATCGACGATTGTTTCCCCGTCGCGGGGGGCGATCAGTCGCACCAAGTCGGCACGCCATTTTTTCTCGCGTGTCATCAATGCGAGGACGGCGTCATAGCGAGCGATGTTGCCGGCCTTTCCCAAGGCGGGGACGAAGTCATGGTGCGTATCGGTCATGCATTCGCGAATAGACCCCGAAGCAGGCTCGCGATTGAACGATGGGGCTATGAGGTCCGGAAAATATCGCCGGCCCGGATCCCGAACGTCGCCTTTATCGTGCGGGCAAAATGGGCGGCATCGGCGAAGCCGGCGTCGTGCGCCGCGGCGGTGATATCGCTTCCCCCGAGAAGCCGTTCGAAAGCCACGCGCATCCGCCGCCACAGGATGTAGCGCTGAAAGGGCATTCCCGTTTCGGACGAGAAGAGATGCCGGAGGCGGCCCGTCGACAAGGGCGTGTGCCAGCCGACGTCGGCGAGACGAACCGCGCCGAGGGGCAGCAGCTTGTCGATCGCGTTCAAAACGGTCTCGATACGACGATCCATTTCAGGCGGTGCGGCGCGGACCATCCAGCTTTCCCAAAAGCAGCTTTCGCGCCCGCCCGGGACGATGCGTGCGTTTGCGGGAATCCGCGCGCGCAATGTGTCGGGCGGGCCGAAAGCGACGGTCGGCTCGACATAGCAGAGTTCGGCCGCAGCCGACGGCAGCAGGCGGTGCGGGGCATCGGGTTCGATCAGCAGGCACCGCCCTTCGACGCGGGCGCCGTTTCCATCGAGCAGGGCGACCGGCGTGTCGGAAAAAACGGCCTGGGCGGCGAAGTGACGATGCAAAACGGTGTCGCCGACCGAGCCGGACCACCATGCGACATAACCTTCGATGCGCAATCGGCCGTGCCAGGAAGGGTCCTTCGCCATTGCGGTGATCATGGCGCCGCGCGCAAGCAAAGTCACGCCGGCTATCCGCCGCACGGCATTGGCGCGCGTTCACCGAGCGGGCGAGGGTGCAGGCGTGCGCATATTTTTCATCTTCCCGATCAACGGCTGCAACTTTGTGCTAGGTGACGACGAACAGGGAAGGGGCGTCCGGGCGGGACGCGGCTCCGTCAAGGTGGAGAAGCGCAGATGAAGATGCTGATGAAGATTGCGATGTCGGTTGGCCTTGGCCTGTCGCTTACGGCCATTCCGGTACAGGGGATCGCGGCGCTCCAGCAGGGCGCGAAGGCGCCCGACTTTACCCTCAACGCCGCGCAGGGCGGCAAGCCCTTTGTCCTGTCGCTGAAACAGACGCTGAAAAAGGGACCGGTCGTGCTCTATTTCTTCCCCGCCGCCTTCACGGCCGGCTGCACGATGGAAGCCCATCTTTTCGCCGAAGCGAATGACGACTTCAACCGGCTTGGTGCGCGCGTCGTCGGCGTGACCGCGGGCAATATCCACCGCATCGAGGAATTTTCGAAATCGGAATGCCGCGACAAATTCGCGGTCGCAGCCGATCCGGCCGCCAAGGTCGCGGCAAAATATGACGCCACGATGCAAGGCTCCGACGGGAAGCCGCTGTCCAACCGGACGTCTTTCGTCATCGCGCCGAACGGCACCATCCTGCTGAGCTACACCGACAGCAAGCCGCAGGCGCATGTCGAGAAGACGATGGCGGCGGTGCGCGCGTGGAAAGCCCGGCGCCGCTGAGGGGCCGATGGAGACCCGGGTGCCAAAATCAGTTTTTCTGGATGATCTGCAGGTCGGCCAACAATGGCATGGCGGTCCGATCGAGATGACCGAGGCGGATATCATTCGCTTCGCACGCGAATATGATCCCCAGCCGATGCACATCGATACCGCAGCGGCCGCGGGCGGTCGTTTTGGCGGTATCATCGCCAGCGGCTGGCACGTCGCCGCGGTTGTCATGCGCGATTTTGTCGAAACCGCGCCGTTCGGGGACACTCCGCTTCTGGGCCTCCAGATCGACGACCTGCAGTGGCGCCTGGCCGTGCGGCCCGGCGACACGTTGCGTATCACGCGCGAGATCGTCGATATCGCGCGCTCCAGAAGCAAGCCCGACCGCGGCGTGCTCACCATGCGGATGACCGTGACGAATCAGGACGGCGCGGTCGTGATGGCGTTCCTCAACCGGATGCAGATGCCGGCCCAGCCGCCAGCTGCCTCCGCCGAGCCGGAAAGCGGCTAGTCCCGCCGCTGCAATCCTACCACCGCGTGCATCGGCAGTTCCGCATAGATGTGCGGGAACAACTCGCCGCCGCGGGCTTCTTCCCAGCGGACGCTGTCGCCGAGGCAGACGAGGTCGACCTCGGCAATCATCAGCGCGGTCTGGCCGGCAAAATGCCTGGCCAGCGTGCCTTCGAGCTGCTCGGCGGTCGACAGGTGGATATAACCGTCGGCGATATCCACCGGGGCGCCGCGGAACACGCGCTCGCGTTCGAAATCGGCCCATTGCTGCAAGGTCAGTATCTTGAAGGCCGTCGACGCGCTCATTCGGAAGGTGTCTCCGCCGCCGGGATTTCGGTTCCGGGCGTCGACGCCTCGTTTTCGATGGCTTCGACCTCTTCCTCGTCGCTTTCCTCAATCAGCGCCGCCGAGACGACATGCTCGTCCCTGGCGACGTCGAACAGGCGTACACCCGCCGAGCCGCGACCGATGACGCGCATCGAATCGAGGCCCATCCGGATCAGCTTGGCCTGGTCGGTGACCAGCATCAGCTGATGCACCTTGGTGGCGGGGAAGCTGGCGACGACCGGGCCGTTACGGCCGATATTGTCGATGTTGGTGATCCCCTGGCCGCCGCGGCCGGTGCGGCGATATTCATAGGCGGACGAGAGCTTGCCATAGCCGTTGGCGCAGACGGTGAGGATGAACTCCTCGCGTGCTGCCAGTTCTTCCATGCGATCGGCGGGAAGCGACGGTTCGTTCTCATTGTCCTTCCACGGCGCGGCGCGCAGATAGGCTTCGCGCTCGTCGCTGGTCGTGCCGACCTTGTGGAGGATCGAAAGCGAAATGACTTCGTCGCCGTCGGCGAGGCGCATGCCGCGCACACCGGTCGAATTGCGGCTCTGGAACTCGCGGACGTCGTCGCCGGCAAAGCGGATCGCCTTGCCCTGACGGGTGGCGAGCAGGACATCGTCGCTTTCGTCGAGCAACGCGACGCCGATCAGCCGGTCGTCTTCGTCCTCGCCCTCGAACTTCATCGCGATCTTGCCGTTCGAGGGCACATTGGTGAAGGCGTCCATGCTGTTACGACGCACATTGCCCTTTGCGGTTGCAAACATGACGTGCAGCTTGCCCCATTCGCCCTCATCCTCGGGCAGCGGGAGCACGGTCGAGATGGTTTCGCCCTGCGCGAGCGGCAGCAGATTGATCATCGGGCGGCCGCGCGTCGCGGGCCCGCCCTCGGGCAGGCGCCACACCTTCATGCGATAGACCTTGCCCGCGGTCGAGAAGAACAGCACCGGCGTGTGCGTCGAGGTGACGAACAGCTCGGTGACGACATCCTCGTCCTTCGTCGCCATGCCGGCGCGGCCCTTGCCGCCGCGGCGCTGGGCGCGGAACGTGTCGAGCGGCGTGCGCTTGATATAGCCGTCGAGGGTGACGGTAACGACCATCTCCTCGCGCTCGATCAGATCCTCGTCGTCGATCCCGTCGGCGGCAGGGGCGACGAGCGTCCGGCGCGGGGTCGCGAATTCCTCGCGCACCGCTACGAGTTCCTCGCGCATCACGCCATAGAGTTTGACGCGGTCGGCGAGGATCGAAAGCAGTTCCTCAATCTCGGCCGCCAACTCACCGAGTTCCTTGCCGATTTCATCGCGGCCCAGCGCGGTCAGGCGGTGGAGGCGAAGGTCGAGGATCGCCTTCACCTGCACTTCGGAGAGGCGATAGGTGGCGCTCTCCTCCATCTCGCCCTCGATCGCTTCGACGAGGCGAATATAGGGGGCGATTTCACCGATCGGCCATTCGCGCGCAAGCAGCGCTTCGCGGGCGGCGGCGGGCGAGGTCGAGCCGCGGATGATGCGGACGACTTCGTCGAGGTTGCTGACCGCAACGACAAGGCCGAGCAAGATGTGCGCGCGGTCACGCGCCTTCGCGAGTTCGAACTTGCAGCGGCGGGTGATCACTTCCTCGCGGAAAGCGATGAAGGCCGAAAGAATGTCCTTCAGCCCGAGCATCTCGGGGCGACCGCCACGGATCGCGAGCATGTTCGCGGGGAAGCTCGACTGCGCCGGCGTGTGGCGCCAGAGCTGGTTGAGCACGACTTCGGCGGTCGCGTCGCGCTTCAGTTCGATGACGACGCGCACGCCCTCACGGTTCGATTCGTCGCGGATATCGGCGACGCCCTCGATGCGCTTGTCGCGTGCAGCCTCGGCGATCTTCTCGACGAGGCCCGACTTGCCGACCTGGAACGGAATCGCGGTGAGGACGATCGACTGACGGTCGTTCCTGCCTTCCTCGATGACATAGTTCGACCGCATCATGATCGAGCCGCGGCCCGTCGCATAGGCAAGGCGCGCGCCGCCCTGGCCGAGCATCGTCGCGCCGGTGGGGAAGTCGGGGCCGGGGATGATCGCCATCAATTCGTCGAGCGTGATCGCTTCGCCGCCTTCGAGCTGGCGGTCGATCATTGCGAGCGTCGCGTCGATCACCTCGCCGAGGTTGTGCGGCGGGATGTTGGTCGCCATACCGACCGCGATGCCGCCCGCGCCGTTGACGAGCAGGTTCGGGAAGCGCGCCGGCAGGACGGTCGGCTCGTCGCGGCTTGCGTCATAGTTCGGCTGGAAGTCGACGGTATCCTTGTCGAGGTCGTTCAGCAGCACCATCGCGGTCTTCGCGAGGCGCGCTTCGGTGTATCGCATCGACGCCGGCGGATCGGGGTCCATCGAACCGAAATTGCCCTGACCGTCGATCAGCGGCACGCGCAGCGACCAGTCCTGCGTCATGCGCGCGAGCGCGTCGTAGATCGCGCTGTCGCCGTGCGGGTGATAGTTACCCATCACGTCGCCGACGATCTTCGCCGATTTCTTGTACGGACGGCCGGGAACGAAGCCGCCTTCCTGCGCCGCATAGAGAATCCGGCGATGCACGGGCTTGAGCCCGTCGCGCACGTCAGGCAGCGCACGGCTGACGATCACGCTCATCGCGTAATCGAGGTAACTGGTCTTCATTTCGTCGACGATATTGATCGGCGAAACGCCATCGTCGGACGGCGGAACAGGCGTATTTTCTTCGGTCAAGACCCGGCCTTTTTTCGTTCTTTCGGGAGGAGTTTCGAGACTAGCCGATGGCCCATGCAAAAGCCAGTGATTCGGTCGGTTTCCGCATGATTTTTTGGACCCTTGAACATGACGGAAACCGGGCGTGTTTCCACACCGGAAAGGAGGTTCGCGCCGTGGCGTCATGGCGCGATACAAGCGGCTTGCCAATCGGGCCTCCGCGCCTAAAGGTCGGGGCGATGACCGCTTTTCCGTCTGGCACCTGCCGATGACCCTGATTGCGCTGATCGGCGCCAGCGAAATGCTGCCCGATGGCGGCCTCCGCGCGCTCGTCACCGTCGCGGGCGAAACGCTGATCGAGCGGCAGGCGGCGCGCCTCGCCGATGTCGGGGTAACGCATGTCGCCGTAGCCGTCGGCGCGGTCCCTGCCGACCTGCTCGCGACCTGCGACAATATTCGCCGCCGCGGCATGAGGGTTACGCCGGTGCGCGCCGCCGCCGATCTGATGGAACTCGTCGAGGGCGACGATCGCATCATCCTCGTCGCCGATGGCCTTCGTGCGGGCGGGACGCATTATGCCGCGATTGCCAAGCCGGGGTCGCCGGCGATCCTCGTGACCGGCGACACGATGCTGACGCAGGGGTTCGAACGCATCGACGCGACGCGGCGCTGGGGCGGGCTCGCCTGCATTTCGGACACGATGGTCGCCGAGCTCGCTGCGATGCCGGGCGAATGGGACATGATGCTCACGCTTTTGAGGCTCGCGGTGCAATCGGGCGCGCGGCGGCTCTATTGCGAGCCGGCGCTGTTCGAGCAGGGCGAGATCGCGATCGTCGCCGACCGACCGACCGCGGCGCTGATCGAGCAATCGAGCCTGCAGCAGGTCGAATATGGCGGCATGGGGCTCGGCCGGTCGGCAATCATGATGCCGCTCATCCGGCTCGCGGGCCCCTTGCTCGTCAAATCGCCGACGACCGCGCGCTATCTGCCCTATGTCACTGCCTTGCTGTGGGTGATCGTCGCACTGCTTGCGGCGAGCGGACTGGCGGCGGCGGGGGCGCTGGTCGCGATCTTCGGCGGGCTTGGCCTTGCGGCGATGCGTTTCCTGTCGGCGTTCCGCGCCGAAAGCGCAGCCCAGGATCGGACGCGCGAGATCATCCGCAGTTTCGCATGGGTGCTGCTGGCGATTTTCCCCTGGCTCCTGTCGCTGGCGGGACCGGGGCACCGGATGCCGCCCTTTTCGGAAGCTGCGCTCGCGCCATGTCTCGCCGTCGCAATCCTGCTGGCGCGGTGGCTGTACGAGGATTCGGGCGAGCGGCGGCGGTTTCACTGGCTGCTTCCCGACGCCGACCAGGCGTGGATCATGCTCGCGCCTGCGTTGCTGTTCGGCTTTGCGCCGCTGATGTTCGCGATCCTGCCTTTGCTCGCGTTGCTGCAGATTATGCTGTGGCTGCGCCTCGCCCGCCGTCCGGAAGGCCGATAAAACAATCGTCTTCAAGGTTTAACGCCTATTAACGACATGCTGCTATCGGCGAGGGTGCATGAGTGAATCTTTCTCCTCGCCCGGCATCGACCCGCCGTCGCCGACGCTGTCGGCGCGCCTGCGCGAACTGGCGGAGTATCTGGCGGCACCCGCTGCAGACCGGCTGACCGAGGAGCAGCGCGCGCTGTCGCTGGGAATCGCACGCCGGCTGGTCGCCGACGTCGCCGAACGACTCGATGGCGGAATCGATCCTGCCGGTTTGTGGAGCGAATGGCTGCGCGGCGGCCTGCCGGGCGCCGAGCGGCTCGCCGGGCTTTGCTTCGCGCGTGCCGAAGAACATCGCTGGCGCGAGCAATCGGCGCAGCGGAGCGCGCTGCCGATTCTTGCCGAGCCCGACGAGACGATCGTCGACGCACCGGCGGTTGGCGACCCCCTGTCCGACGTCGACGGCGCCTATCTGGCGCTCCAGATCGCCGATCGCCGCCGCTTCGATGCGCTGGGCAATCCCGGCCTCGCGGTGGCGGATCTCGACGGCGAGATATTTCGCGCGTTGCTGCTCGACGTCGCCGCGTGGCGACTGACCGAGGTGAGCAAGGACCAGGGGCGCGCCGCGCGGCTTGGCGAGGCGGTGCGCGCGGCGGTCGAGCGACAGGCCGGAGAGGCGGGCCTCGCCGAAGCGGGTGCCGCCTATTACCGGATATTGGGCGAGACGGTGCCCGAGGTCGCGGCCACTGCGATCGCCCGGCACAACTGGCCGGTCCTGATCGCGCTCGCCGCGGCCGCGCACCGCCGGGGCTATGAGGATATGGCGCTGGCGCTGCTGACCGCGGAAAGTGCGGCACTGCCGTCGCTGCTCGCACCGCTGCGCCTCGATCGCACGGCGCTCGCGCCGCTCGAGGCGTCGCTTGCGATGCTGCCGGCGCGCGCGGTTGCCGACGGAAGCGGCGGCGATCATGCGAGGCACGCGGTGCCGGGGCGGGGTACGCGATGAGCGAACGTATCGTCCGCGGCCGGATCGACGGAGCGGGTGCGCTGGTGAGTGCCGACGCGCCGTTGCTGCGCCTGCAGCAACGGGCCGGCGCTGGGCTGGGCAAGCCGCTGGCGTTGCCGCACCTCGCGCGGCTCGTCGCGCTCGCGCAGCGGTTGCATCGCGACATCAGCCGGCCACTCTATGCCGCCGACGACCACAGCGACATCCACGCGCTGGTCCGGATCACGCCCGACGCCGATGGCGCGAGCCTCGAGATCAGCGACTGGCGCACGCGCCCGCTCGTCCAGCCACAGGTGCCCGTGATCGCCGACGGCGCTATCGTGCCGCACGGCTGGACCTGGGAATGCGACCAGCAGTTGCGCATGGTTGCCTTGCGTGCAGCGTCCGGCGCGCCGCCCGTACCGCGCGAGTGGGAAGGGCGGTCGTTGTCCGAGCTGTTCGAATTGCAGCCCGACGGTGACGGACGTTTTCCGGTTCTTCGCGCGCTCGCGCGGCAAAGCCGCTTCGACGGCCAGCGCGTCCAGGCCGATGGCCCGGCGGCGCGCCTGGCGATGACCCTGTCGGGCGAGGCGCTGTTCGACGCGCTGGGCCGGTTTACGGGTTTCCGGGGGCTCGCGGAGCC
>NZ_DASWTD010000151.1:0-17905 GCF_036402335.1 Sphingopyxis sp.
TTCAAGGGCCTCCTTGAAAACGCCGCGTCCGAACAGGGCGCGTCGATGACCGCGATGGACAATGCGACGCGCAACGCGGGCGACCTGATCAACAAGCTGACCATCGTTTACAACCGCACGCGTCAGGCGGCGATCACCACCGAACTCATCGAAATCATTGCCGGCGCCGAAGCGCTGTAAGCTATCCAAGCAAGGAAGAAAGTAATGGCTACCGCTCCCGCTGAAAAGAAGGCTCCTGCCAAGAAGGCCGCCGCGCCCAAGGCTGCTGCGCCCAAGAAGGCTGCCGCTCCCAAGGCCGCCAGCACCGGCACCGCCACGGGCCGCATCGCACAGGTCATCGGCGCCGTCGTCGACGTCCAGTTCACCGGCCAGCTCCCCGCGATTCTGAACGCGCTCGAAACCGACAACAACGGCAACCGCCTTGTCCTCGAAGTCGCGCAGCACCTCGGCGAGAACACCGTCCGCACGATCGCGATGGACGCGACCGACGGTCTGACCCGCGGCCAGCCCGTCGTCGACACCGGCGCGCAGATCTCGGTCCCGGTCGGCCCGCAGACGCTCGGCCGCATCCTCAACGTCATCGGCGACCCGATCGACGAACGCGGCCCGGTGAACGCCACCGCGACCGCGCCGATCCACGCCAAGGCTCCGGAATTTGTCGACCAGTCCACCGAAACGAGCATCCTCGTCACCGGCATCAAGGTCATCGACCTGATCGCTCCCTACGCAAAGGGCGGCAAGATCGGCCTGTTCGGCGGCGCGGGCGTCGGCAAGACCGTGCTCATCCAGGAACTGATCAACAACATCGCCAAGGGCCATGGTGGTACGTCGGTGTTCGCGGGCGTCGGTGAACGCACCCGCGAAGGCAACGATCTCTATCACGAATTCCTCGACGCCGGCGTTATCGCCAAGGACAAGGACGGCAACCCGACCCCGGAAGGTTCGAAGGTTGCGCTCGTGTTCGGCCAGATGAACGAACCCCCGGGCGCCCGCGCCCGCGTTGCGCTCTCGGGCCTGACGATCGCCGAATATTTCCGCGACCAGGAAGGCCAGGACGTGCTCTTCTTCGTCGACAACATCTTCCGCTTCACGCAGGCGGGTTCGGAAGTGTCGGCGCTGCTCGGCCGTATTCCGTCGGCCGTGGGTTACCAGCCGACGCTGTCGACCGACATGGGCGCGCTGCAGGAACGCATCACCTCGACCAACAAGGGCTCGATCACCTCGGTGCAGGCCATCTACGTTCCCGCGGATGACTTGACCGACCCGGCGCCGGCAACCTCGTTCGCCCACTTGGACGCAACGACGACGCTGAACCGCGCGATTTCGGAACTCGGCATCTATCCGGCGGTCGATCCGCTCGATTCGACGAGCCGCGTGCTGACCGCCGCGATCGTCGGCCAGGAGCATTATGAAACCGCTCGCCGGGTTCAGGAAACGCTCCAGAAGTACAAGTCGCTTCAGGACATTATCGCGATCTTGGGCATGGACGAGCTTTCGGAAGAAGATAAGCTGGTCGTCGCCCGCGCGCGCAAAATCCAGCGCTTCCTGTCGCAGCCGTTCCACGTCGCTGAAGTCTTCACCAACATCCCCGGCAAGTTCGTGGCGATCGAAGACACGGTGAAGTCGTTCAAGGCGGTGGTCGATGGCGAATATGACCATCTGCCCGAAGCGGCCTTCTACATGGTCGGCGGCATCGACGAAGCGGTCGCCAAGGCCGCGAAGCTCGCCGAAGACGCGTAACACACCTACACCCCTCCCCATGCGGGAGGGGTTTAAGGACATATCATGGCTCTGAAGTTCGAACTCGTCACCCCCGCCCGCCTCGAGCGGACCGCCGACGTCCATATGGTCACCGTGCCAGGGACCGAGGGCGACTTCTCGGTGCTCGAAGGCCATGCGCCGTTCATGGCGACGCTGCGCAACGGCCCGCTGACCATCTATGCCACCGCGGGCGCCGCGCCCGAGGTGATCGAGGTCGAAGGCGGCTTTGCCGAGGTTAACGAGGCGGGCCTGACCGTCCTTGCCGAGCATATCGCCGGCTGATTTTCCCACCGTCCACGGGTGGATCCAAAAGCCCGCATCCCTTCGGATGCGGGCTTTTTTCTTGTCCGCGCCGCTTGTCGCGGGTGCATTAGGACAATGTCAAAGTTTCCGGTTTATTCACCCTGTCGGATGGGGGTTCGCCTGCACAAGCGGCGAGGCTCTCGAGACAGGAAAGCAGGATAAAACGGATGAGTGCATTCGGACGCCGACCCGGAACCGCTGGCCGCCCCGCCTTTGGCGTGGCGAAGCCGATGCAGACTGGCCCCGGCGTGCCTGGCGGCACCCAGTTCCCTGCGATCGAGACGCCGGTGGACATCCCGCAGATGCCGTCGAACCTGTCGCCCGAAGAAGAGGCGATGGAGCGGCTGAACCAGCGGTCGACCGCCGAGGCGATGGAGCCCGAAAAGGCGCAGGGCTTCGAAGCCAGCGTCCACAAGATCAAGGAGCAGGTGCTGCCGCGCCTGCTCGAACGCGTCGACCCCGAGGCCGCGGCGACGCTGTCGAAAGATGAGCTGACCGAGGAATTCCGCCCGATCATCCTCGAAGTCCTCGCCGAGCTCCGCATCACGCTGAACCGCCGCGAGCAGTTTGCGCTCGAAAAGGTGCTCGTCGACGAACTGCTCGGTTTCGGTCCGCTCGAGGAGTTGCTCGCCGATCCCGACATTAGCGACATCATGGTCAACGGCCCGTACCAGACCTATGTCGAGCGCAAGGGCCAGTTGGTCATCGCACCGATCCAGTTCCGCGACGAACAGCATCTGTTCCAGATCGCGCAGCGCATCTGCAACCTCGTCGGCCGCCGCGTCGACCAGACCACCCCGCTCGCTGACGCCCGCCTCAAAGACGGCAGCCGCGTCAACGTGATCGTCCCGCCGCTCTCGCTTCGCGGGACCGCAATCTCGATCCGTAAATTCTCGGCCAAGCCGATCACGCTCGACATGCTCTGCCAATGGGGCGCGATGAGCCAGAAGATGTGCACCGCGCTGAAGATCGCGGGCGCCAGCCGCTTCAACATCGTCATCTCGGGCGGTACGGGTTCGGGCAAGACGACGATGCTCAACGCGCTGTCGAAGATGATCGACCCCGGCGAGCGCGTGCTGACGATCGAGGACGCCGCCGAACTGCGCCTGCAACAGCCGCACTGGCTGCCGCTCGAAACGCGCCCCGCGAACCTCGAGGGCAATGGCGCGATCCACATGGGCGACCTCGTCAAGAACGCGCTGCGTATGCGTCCCGACCGCATCATCATGGGCGAAGTCCGCGGCGCGGAGTGTTTCGACCTCCTCGCCGCGATGAACACGGGTCACGACGGGTCGATGTGTACGCTCCACAGCAATAGCCCGCGCGAATGCCTCGGCCGTATGGAAAACATGGTGCTGATGGGCGACATCAAGATCCCGAAGGAGGCGATTTCGAAGCAGATCGCCGACTCGGTCGACCTGATCGTCCAGATCAAGCGCCTGCGCGACGGCTCGCGCCGCGTCACCAACGTCACCGAGGTGATCGGCATGGAAGGCGACGTCATCGTCACCCAGGAACTCTTCAAGTTCGAATATCTCGACGAGGACAAGGACGGCAAGATCGTCGGCGAATATCGCGCGATGGGCCTGCGCCCCTATACGCTGGAAAAGGCCCGCCAGTACGGCTTCGACCAGCCCTATCTCGAGGCCTGCCTCTAGTCTTTAGCGGCCGCCGAGCCAGAACGCCGTCGCGAACAGCGCGACGGCGGCCGACGCGAGCGCGATCCCGCGCCAGGGCATGAATCCGACATTGTCGACATCGCGGCGGTTGTTGCGGCGCCAGTTCGCGACTTCGGCCACGCCGAACAGGATCGCGGCGCCGATCCCCACCGACAGCATGGACACTTGCATTGCCGCGCATCCCTTCGCAAACAGGGCCTTCCCCCGGTCTCCGCAAGGAGACAAATCCCTGCGCAGAGAGGTGCCCCATATGCGTTCGTTCTTACTGGTTGCAAGTGCTGCCGCCCTGATCGCCGTCCCCGCCGCCGCGATGCAGCACGATGCCCACGCCGGCCATGCGGCGCACAAGGGCCACGACGCCGTTGCCGCAGCGGTCGCGGCCCCCACCCGCACTCCCGCCAATCTAGCGCGCGACGCGTATCGCCACCCCGCCGAAACGCTCGCCTTTTTCGGCGTGAAACCCGGCGATACGGTGGTCGAGCTCTGGCCCGGCGGCGGCTGGTACACCGAAATCCTCGCCCCGCTAGCCAAGGCTGGCGGCGGCACGCTCTATGCCGCGGCGCCATGGGAGCGCGGGCTCAATCGCGTCAAGGCCAAGCAGGCCGAAAATGCCGATGTCTATGGCGCGGTGAAGCTCGCCGAATTCCCCAATGCCGGGACAAACCCCAAGGTCCCCGATGGCAGCGCCGATGTCGTGTTGACTTTCCGCAACGTCCATAATTGGCGCTTCGACGGTACCGACAACACCGCGAACGCCTTCAAACAGATTTTCGCGATGCTCAAACCCGGCGGCACGCTCGGCGTCGTCGAGCATCGGTTGAACGAGAATGACGACAGCGCGAAGGAAGAAAAGTCGGGCTATATGAAGAAAAGCTCGATCGTCGCCTTCGCCGAAGCCGCGGGCTTCAAGCTCGCGGGCGAGAGCGAGATCAACGCCAATCCCAAGGACACGAAGGATTATCCCAAGGGCGTCTGGACGCTGCCACCGAACCTGACCGAGGGTGAGACCGATCGCGCGAAATATATCGCGATCGGCGAATCGGACCGCATGACGCTGAAATTCGTGAAGCCCGCGTCCTGAAGCACTTCGATTCCATCGACCCGGCGCTGTTGCTCAGCGCCTATGCGCAGGGCATTTTCCCGATGGCCGACGGGGCGGACGACCCGTCGGTCCATTGGGTCGAACCCCGGCTGCGCGCGATCCTGCCGCTGGACGGCTTTCACCTGTCGCACAGCCTGAAAAAGGTCATCGTGTCGGACCGCTTCCGCGTCACTACCGACACCGCCTTCGCCGATATGGTCGCGCTCTGTGCCGCACCCGCCGACGACCGGCCGACGACGTGGATCAACCCCGTGATCAAGGCGAGTTACGACCGCCTGTTCCAGATCGGCCATGCGCACAGCGTCGAATGCTGGCTGGATGGCGAACTGGCAGGCGGCCTCTATGGCGTCTCGCTCGGTCGCGCCTTTTTCGGCGAATCGATGGTCAGCCGCGCGCGCGACGCGTCGAAGGTCGCGCTGGCGCACCTCGTCGCGCGGCTCGTCGCGGGCGGCTGGAAATTGCTCGACTGCCAGTTCATCACCCCGCACCTCGCCAGCCTCGGCGCGATCGAAATCCGCCAGGCCGACTATCTCGCGCGGCTCTATTCGGTGCTGGCCGGGGGTGACGGCGGCGCTGCCTTGGGCGCCGGGGCCGGCACAACGGGGGGTGCCGGCGCTGCAGTTCCCTCGCCGCCGTTCGTGGCCGGCGACTGGGGCGCTCTCGATGCATTCGGCGCGGCGGCGCCGCCCGATTTCGGCGCCGAACGCGCGACGGGTTCGCCGCCCGGATATGTCATCGCGCAACTTTTGACGAACACGTCATAAATCGGGTGCTGGATCACGTTGCGGTCGGGCCGCTCGCGGAAAATCCAGCCCGAGAAGACGCGGTACCATTTGTCGTCGCGCTGGTCCTGTACCGTCAGCTGCACGAAGGCGCCCGTCTCCGGCGGATCTTCCCACGGCGCGGTCTGTTCGCACGCGCGCAGCCGCACGATCGCGCGGCCGATCCGTGCCGATTCGCCGGGCTTCATCTCAAGGTCGCGGACGAGGCCGTTACGCTTGTTGAGCAGGCCGATGACCGCGACGCGCTCGGCCATCGGGGTTGCGCCCTCGATCCCGCCGACTTCCTGCGCCACGCGTTCGGATTTGGCGATCTGCGGCGCCTTGTCGGTGCCGCCTGCCTTCGTCGCCGGGGTCCGGTCGCAAGCGCCAAGCGAGAGCGCGGCGAGCATGGCCAGCCCGGCGGTCGCGGTTAGCCTGGACACCGCGGCGTTCACTCGGCGCCGGGCCGCCAGGCCTCATAGTCGCCGGTCGCGGCCGCGCGTTGGCCGCCGCGTTCGAGCGCGCCGGCGGGGCGATACGCGCCCGTGCTGCCGGTCAGGTTCGGCGACGCTTCCTTTTCCCACGCGCGCGGCGCCGGAAGGATATCGGCCGGCAATTCGTCGAAGGTGCCGTGCAGCCAGCCGTGCCATTCGGGCGGCACGCGGCTCGCATCGTTCGATCCCTTGTACAGCACCCAGCGGCGGCCGCCCTTCTTTGCGCGGAAATAGCGGTTGCCGAGGCTGTCCTCGCCGACCTTCTCGCCGGTGCTCCAGCTGTTCAGCAACGTGCCGACGGTCGCACCGTCCCACCAGGTGAAAATCTTGCCCAAGATGCTCATGGCGTGGCGTTTACAGGCAAGGCAGCGCGCTTCGCAAGCGCCAAACGGCGTCGCGCGGCTGTTTCCAAGCGAGTTTTCGCCCGTACTAGCGATCTTTCCACGTGACCTTCGCCTCCTCGTCGAGACCGAGCCGCGCCGCGGTCCCGCCGGCGAGCTCGAGCACCGCCGAAACCTCGCCGCCGCTCACCACCGGTTCGAGCGATTCGGGGATGGTATTTTCGGCGATACGGTCGATGCTGCCGTCGGCGCGAATGAAGATCATGTCGAGCGGGATCAGCGTATTCTTCATCCAGAAGCTGCCGATTCGCGGCTCGCTGAACGGAAAGATCATGCCGCCGTCGGCGGGCAGGCTGGTGCGGAACATCAGCCCGCGATCCTGCTCGGCATCGGTACGGGCCACCTCGACGTTGAACCGGTGCGTCTTGCCGCCCGCCTCGATCGTCAGCGGGATCGTCGCCCCGCTTTCGGCCTGCCCGGCCCGATCGGTCGCGCTTTCGGCCGGCGTATCCGGATTGGGGCTGCACGCCGCCATCGGCAGTATAAGCGACAGGGCAAGGGCGGTAAAAATGGCGCGCATCGGCAGTTCCTATCCCGAGATGACGCGCCGGACCTAATCGAGCATCGCTTCATCGTCCAGCGCCGCCAGCCCTGCTTCGTCGCCCGGGGAGACAGCGAGGATGCGGCGCGCGACCGTCATGCTGTGCCCCGCGCGCAAAAAAGCGGCGATTTGCCGCTCGCGCTGCTTCGGATCGTCGATCGCGCGTGCGGCAAAAGGCCCGAAACGCCGCCGCCGCGCGAAACCGATGGCCGCCGTCGCCGCGGCGCCCTTCGCCGTCTCGATCGCCTCGCCGCTGTCTTGCTCGGCTATTCCGTCGACATAAAGCTGCGCCTTGACCCGCCGCACGCCGAGCCCGCGCCGTGTCATCGCACCCGCGCGCATCGCGGCATATTGGCGGTCGTCGAGGTAACGCAACTGTTCCATCCGGTCGGCAACCGCCTCGCACGCCGTCGTGGCGTCAATTTCGTCTATCCATTCGGATTCGCGGACTTTTCGTGACAAATAGCGCGTGAGTTTCGCCCGGCTCGTCGCAAATCGGGCGACATAGGCGAGCGCCAATTCGTCAAGCTTGGCCGCCCCGAGAGGCCTTTTCGATCGGTCGGATGGCGCGCGAGACTTGGGCATATGCCATGTTTGTGCCACAGTCGGGCCCGATTGAGAACGATCAACACCGCCATATCGGGCCATAACGCCCGGAAATGGGCGAATGTTCTAACAACACAGGGCTCGCGCACGGTACTATGGCTTCAAAAGATGACATGCTTGTTGCCGCGCGGCCCGTTTCGCGGGATGTCGCAACCCCTATGACCGATATCGTTGAAACACAGGCCGACGAACTGACGTCGACCCCGACCCTCTGCGCCCAGCCGCGCCGTTTTTCGGACTTCGCCACCGTCGGCGAAGCGCTCGACTATGCGGCCGCCGGCACGCGCGGCCTCAATTTCCACGATCCGCGCGGCAAGCTTGTGCGCCCCTATCCGTATAGCGAGCTCAAGGCCGACGCGCTGGCAACCGCCTATCGCCTGATCGCCGCGGGCGTGAAGCCCGGCGACCGCATCGCGCTGATCGCCGAAACCGGCGCCGAATTCGCGGCGCTGTTCTTCGGCACCATCTATGCCGGGGCCTGGCCGGTCCCGCTGCCGCTGCCGACGAGCTTCGGCGGCCGCGACTCCTATGTCGGCCAGCTCGTCGTCCAGCTGTCGAGCTGCGACCCGACGATGCTGTTCTTCCCGCCCGAAATCGCCGCCATGGCGGTCGAAGCGGCTGAAAAGGAAGGCGTGAAACCCGTCGACTGGAGCGAGTTCGAAAAGAGCCCCGCGCCGGTTACCGCGCTCCCCGATCAGAAGTCGGATGAGACCTGCTACCTTCAGTACAGCAGCGGATCGACGCGCTTCCCGCACGGCGTTGCGGTCACCCACGCCGCGCTGCTCAACAACCTCGCCGCGCACAGCCACGGCATGGAGCTTCAGGACAGCGATCGCTGTATTTCGTGGCTGCCCTGGTACCACGACATGGGCCTCGTCGGCTGCCTGCTCTCGCCCGTCGCGAACCAGGTGTCGGTCGATTATCTCAAGACCGAGGATTTCGCGCGCCGTCCGCTCGCCTGGCTCGACCTGATCAGCCGCAACACCGGCACGACGCTCAGCTATTCGCCGACCTTCGGCTACGACATCTGCGCGCGCCGCGTGTCGAGCCAGACGCATGTCGCCGACCGTTTCGACCTGTCGCGCTGGCGCGTCGCGGGCAATGGCGCCGACATGATCCGCCCCGACGTCATGCAGAGCTTCGTCGACGCCTTTGCCGATGCGGGTTTCAAGGCGAGCGCCTTTCTGCCGAGCTATGGCCTTGCCGAAGCGACGCTCGCGGTCAGCATCATGCCGCCGGGCGAAGGCATCGTCGTCGAACTGGTCGAGGAAACCGAGCTGTCGGGTGCCGCGAACGATTCGGGTCGCCCGACACGCTACCGCGCCATCGTCAACTGCGGCCGCGCCGCGCGCGACATGGTGATCGAGGTCCGCGACGAAAATGGCAACGCCTTGCCCGACCAGACCGTCGGCAAGGTCTGGTGCACCGGCCCGTCGCTGATGACCGGCTATTTTCGCGACCCCGAATCGACCGCCGCCTGCATGGCGGACGGCTGGCTCGACACCGGTGATATGGGTTATCTGTCAGACGGTTACATCTATATCGTCGGCCGCGCCAAGGACATGATCATCATCAACGGCAAGAATCACTGGCCGCAGGATATCGAATGGGCGGTTGAGCAGCTCCCGGGCTTCAAATCGGGCGATATCGCCGCTTTCGCGATCACCGCGCCGGGCGGCGAGGAAACCCCCGCGGTGCTGGTCCAGTGCCGCACCAGCGACGATGCCGAGCGGCTGGCGCTGCGCGAGACGATCCGCGAGCGCGTGCGCGCGATCACCGGCATGAACTGCCTGATCGAACTGATCCCGCCGCGCACGCTGCCGCGGACCAGCTCGGGCAAGCTCAGCCGGTCGAAGGCGCGCGCACAATATCTGGCGGGCGAAATCCAGCCTTTCGCGATGGCGGCGTAGAGGCCGGCGCGTCCGCTAACGACCGGAAGCTGCCGATAGGGATGTGCACCCCGGCGAAAGCCGGGGCCCAGAGCGTAATCGCGCAATGCCAGCCTTCTGACGCCATGGACCCCGGCTTTCGCCGGGATGCATAAGGGTCAGCTCCCGCCCCAAATCAGACGCTCGAAAAAAGGCCTTTCCTACATTATCCGGCCATGCCAGCCTTCATCCCGGCTCTTTCATCGGGTGGACAAAAGCGGTTGCCGGCCGGTGTGGGCAAACGGTCAGGGCCAGGCGCTTCCAGCACCCGGCAGGGTCAAATGGAACGACGCACAAGGCTGACCTTTACTGACCTTTGGGCAATGTTGCAGCGGCAGCCCTCCACCCCAAAGCCACCGCTATGCCCGATCGCTTCATTGTCCCCGGGTGGGACAGAAATTCGCGTCGAAACAGGCCGATAGTTACCTTCGGGTAACTCCCGCACGCTAAACAGGGCCGGTGAAAAGCCTGCTGACCGACCCCATAGCTGCCGAAGTCATTCCTGCGCGGACCCTGTTGGGGCTGGGCCCGCGAAACCAGGACATCGGCAACCTCCGCCAGCTCCAGCTCGCGCCGCTCCGCGGCCGCGGCTCGTTGCGCCTGGTGATGGGCATGGGCATGGCGATCGTCGCGGCCTTTACCATGATCCTCAGCGTCCCGCTGCCGATCGCCGGCGGCTGGCTCGCCTGCGGGCTGCTCTTCGGCGTCTGGTCGTACAGCAAATTCCGTAACCTGCCGCTCGGCGATCCCAAGCTTTCGGGCGTGGCCGAATACCGGATGTGCACGCGTCACGCGCTCTATTCGGCGGTTCTCTGGGGATCGCCGTTCTGGCTGCAAGGGCTGTCGCCGACGCTCGACCATGTCCTTTCGATGTGGACGATCGCGGTGCTGATGATGGTGACGCTCTCGATCGTCGCGCACAGCGTCCCGCTGGCCTGCGTGCTGTTCATCGGGCCCGTCACCCTCTCGGCGGCGATCGCGCTGGCCCGCGCCGGTGCGCCGCAGCTCGCGGGCGTCGCCCTGGTTGCAGGCCTGCTGCTCGGCGCTTTCTGCGTCCGCTTCGCGCAAAGCCATATCCGCTTCCGCCGCGCCGAGGAGGTGCTGCACGAAAAGACCGAGACCGTAAGCCTGCTGCTGCGCGAGTTCGAGGAAACCTCGGCCGACTGGCTGTGGCAGACCGACAACAGCCGCCGCCTTGTCCATGTTTCGCCGCGGCTTGCCTTTGCGCTCGGCGGAACCGCCGAGGGGCTCGAAGGCATACCCCTGCTCCAGGCGCTTTCGGGCGACGCTTGGGAAACCGGGCTGTTCCCGAAAAGCCTGCACGACATGGCCGAGCGGATGAAACGGCGCGAAAGCTTTTCGAACCTGATCGTCCCGGTGACGATCGGCGGGGCGCCGCGCTGGTGGGAGCTCTCGGCCTCGCCGCGCCTCGACGAAGCCGGCAAGTTCCTCGGCTTCCGCGGCGTCGGATCGGACGTGACCGAACAGCGCGCGACCGCCGAACAGATCGCCAAGATGGCGCGCTTCGACAATCTCACCGGCCTGCCCAATCGTCTCAGCCTGAACGAGGATCTGTCGCGCGCGATGGCACATGCGGTCGATGCCAAGTCGCGCTGTGCGCTGCTGATGATCGATCTCGACCGGTTCAAGGCGGTCAACGATACGCTCGGCCACCCCGTCGGCGACAAACTGCTCGCGCAGGTCGCAGCGCGGCTGAAGGGGCTGATGGAACGCGGCATGACCTGCGGCCGCCTCGGCGGCGACGAATTTGCCGTGGTGCTGCACAATGTCCCGTCGGCCGACGCCGCCGAAGACCTCGCCCAGCGGCTCATCACGACAATCAGCCGCCCCTATGTGGTCGACAACCACCAGTTGTTCGTCGGCGCCAGCATCGGCTTCGCGATCGGACCGCAGGACGGCGACACGGTCGAAACGCTGACGCGCAACGCCGACCTCGCGCTCTACAAGTCCAAGGACAAGGGCGGCAATGTCGTCGCGGCCTACGTCGCCTCGCTCCACGCGCAGGCCGAGGAACGCCGCGTGATGGAGCAGGAGCTGCGCGGCGCGCTCGAACGCGGCGAGTTCGAACTTTATTACCAGCCGGTGGTGACCGCGCTCGATGGCACGCTGAACGGTTTCGAGGCGCTCATTCGCTGGAACAATCAGAAGCTCGGCAACGTGTCGCCGGCGCGCTTCATCCCGCTCGCCGAAGATGCACGGCTGATCTCGCCGATCGGCGAATGGGTGCTGCGCACCGCGTGCCGCGAAGCGATGAAATGGCCGTCTAACCTCAAGGTCGCGATCAACGTCTCGGCCGACCAGCTCACCGACCCCAGCTTCGCCTCGGTCGTCGTCTCGGCGCTGGCGCAGAGCGGGCTTTCGCCGCAGCGGCTCGAGATCGAAGTGACCGAAAGCGTCTTCCTGCGCGACGGCGGCGGCGCGGCGCAGCTGCTCGACCAGCTCATCGGGCTCGGCATCCGCCTGTCGCTCGACGATTTCGGCACCGGCTATTCGTCGCTCGGCTATCTGCGCAAGACGCAATTCTCGACGATCAAGGTCGACCGCAGCTTCGTCGTCGGCGCGGCGAAGGGCAGTATCGAATCGATCGCGATCATCCGCGCCGTCGTCGCGCTTGCCGACAGTCTCGGCATGTCGACGACCGCCGAAGGGGCCGAAACCGAGCTCGAGGTCGAAACGCTGCGCAGCTTCGGATGCAGCAATATTCAGGGCTATTATTACGGACGCCCGATGCCTGCGAGCGACGTACTGACACTGTTCCGCCGGCCGGAGGATGTGGCGACCGTCGCCGCCTGACGATCGCGGCGAAACGGTAGATTCGCGCCGCAGCGGCGACAAGCCGAAGCCCTCACACGACGAATTGAACGCCTTAACAAAAGGTTCCCCCGTCCACCGCATCGACGGCGCAACTCGTCGCTATGCGGTTGGTGGGCGGCCCAAGGCATAGCAAAGACGCTCCAACGCTTGAAGACAAGCCTCGGGGGTCGCATTCCATGCTCTATCGTCGTTATCTGGCAGCCGCCATCGCGTCTGTGATGACCATCACCGGCCTGATCGCGAGCGTTCCGGCTGCGGCCCGCGATTATCTGCAGTGCGTCCCCTTTGCCCGCGCCGAATCGGGCGTCGAAATCCGCGGCAATGCCAAAACCTGGTGGGCGCAGGCCGCCGGTACCTACGAGCGCGGCGAAGAGCCCCGCAAGGGCGCGGTCATGGCCTTCGCCGGCACGCGCGGCATGCCGCTCGGCCATGTCGCCGTGGTCAAGAAGGTCGTCAGCGACCGCGAAATCCTGATTGACCATGCCAACTGGTCGCCGATCAACGGCCGCCGCGGCCAGATCGAGCGCAACGTCCGCGTCGTCGACGTGAGCGACGCCGGCGACTGGAGCATGGTTCGCGTCTGGTACGCGCCGATCGGCGATCTGGGCCTGCGCGCCAATCCCGTTCAGGGCTTCATCTATTCGGACGGCGAGCCGGCAAAGGCACCCAGCTTCAAGGCGCCCGTCTGGGCGCAGAACGACTGGAAGCCCGGCAACGGGCTCGAAACCGTCGCCGCATCGCTCGGCCAGTAAGTTTCGGCGCCGGCACGCCGGACAGACCAATATCATATCTATTCCTGACCAATAGCCTTGCCACTTGGCACGGCCGCGATATGCCTCGACGATCCGACCGGCACAGGGGATCTTATGGCCATCGCAAAGCGGCTCCTTTTCGCGCTCTCCCTTCTGCTCGGATCGACGGTCCCCGCACTTGCCGAAACGCCGGTCGAGCGCCACGGCCAGCTCCGCATCGAAGGCACGAAGCTGCTGGGCGCCCATGGCAAGCCCGTGACGCTCCGCGGGATGAGCCTGTTCTGGAGCCAGTGGATCCCGCGCTATTATAATGAAGCGACGCTGCGCCGGCTACGCGACGATTGGGGCATCACCGTCATCCGCGCCGCGCTCGCGGTCGAGCATGGCGGCTATCTCGAAAACCCCGAAACCGAAGCCGCGAAGATCGACCGGGTGATCGAGGCGGCAACGAAGCTCGGCCTCTACGTCATCGTCGACTGGCACGCGCATCATCCGCATCCGGACAAGGCCGCCGACTATTTCGCAAAGCTCGCCGCCCAATATGGCGACCGGCCCAACATCATCTACGAAAGCTGGAACGAGCCACTGCCCGACCATGGCTGGACAACGGTCCTCAAGCCCTATCACGAGCGGGTCGTCGCCGCGATCCGCGCGCACGATCCCGACAATCTGGTCGTCCTCGGCACGCGCAGCTGGAGCCAAGACGTCGACGAGGCGGCCGCCGATCCCGTTACGGGCACCAACCTCGCCTATACGCTGCATTTCTATGCCGCGAGCCACAAGCAGGCGTATCGCGACAAGGCAGACGCAGCGCTCGACCGCGGCATCGCGCTGTTCGTCACCGAATATGGCACGACAGAGGCGAGCGGCCACGAGAGCATCGACGCCGCCGAGGCTCAGATCTGGTGGGATTGGATGGAGGCGCGCGGGATCAGCCATGCCAATTGGTCGATCGCCGACAAGGACGAGAAAAGCGCCATTTTCCGGCCGGGCACCGCAAACGACGGGACATGGCGCGAGGAAGATCTTACCGAGTCGGGCCGGCTGGTCCGCGCCCAGCTTCGCAAGATGGCGGGAATCGAATAGCCCCCTGCCGCGAGCGGGAGGGGAAAAGGCGCGTCAGTCTTCCGACGCTTCGCCCTTGTCGCCTTCGCCGGCGATATCCTCGAACCAGGCTTCGACCTCGCCCGTGAGCTTGATCGTCATCGCCTGGCCGAAACGGTCCTTCGACTTGCCCGCGGCGACACGGATCCAGCCTTCGGAGATCGAATATTCCTCGACGTCGGTGCGCTCCTTGCCCTTGAAGCGGATCCCGATGCCGCGCTGCAGGGTTTCCATATCGAAATGCGGCGAGCGCGGATTGGTCGACATGCGGTCGGGGGGCGTATCGGTCATGACTATATTTCCCAAAAAATGATGGCGCGGCCCTAGCGGGACCGCGCCATCATCGTCAATCGGGAAGGCGGCTTCAGAACCCGGCCTTCAAGGTCACGAAAAACTGCTGCGGCGCGCCGGCCAGCAGCGTCTGCGCGTCGCCGCTGTTGGCGAAGCCGTTGGTGCCGATCGTCGACACATAGGCCTTGTCGAACAGGTTCGTCGCATTGGCCTGGATCGAAATGCGTTCGTTGAGGCGATAGCCGATGCTGGCATCGACGAGCACGAAGCCGCCGACTTCGGCGTCATTCTCATAGGAATAATAGCGTTTCGACGTGTAATTGGCGCCGACGCGGGCGAAGAATGTGCCATTGTCCCAGGTGATTTCGCCCTTGGCGAGATGCTTGGGCGAGTTGACGACGGTCTTGCCCGCGGTTTCCGCAATCACGACCGGCTGCACCCCGCTCGTGTCGACGACATCGTCGCGATATTCGGAGTTGTTATAGGCGTAGGACGCGAAGAGCGAGAGTTCGGGGGTGACACGGTAGGTCCCCGCCGCCTCGACGCCCCACGAGCGGACGTCGCCGACATTCTGGAGGATCGCCGGATTGCCTTCGATCCCCGCCCCGTTGGCAAAAGCGATGATGCGGTCCTTGAAGTCGACATAATAGCCCGCGACCACAGCCTGGAAACGCGACGACTTGGTCCGGAAACCAAGCTCGTAGGTCGTCGAGGTTTCGGGTTTCAGGTCGAGCGCGTCGAAACCCTTTTGCGTCGTCGCGAATGGCCCGCCGGTGGCCGATGATTCATAGGCGCGCATATTCTCGGTATAGCTCGCGAACAGCTCGTTATCGTCGTTGAGGCGATAGAGCAGGCCCGCCTGCGGCAGGAACCAGTCCTTCGCCTCGGTGCGGCCCGAGGCCAGCCCGCCGCTGACGATCGGCGTCGCGAGGTTGGTGACGCGCAGCCCTTTCCACCCGGCGTTGATCTGCAACTGACCAAGGTCGAGCGTGTCCTGCACATGATATTGCAGCGTCTGGGTATTGAAATCGAAATCCCACTGCGTCGCGAGCGGGTCCTTCGGGAACTTCAGGCTGCCGCGGCTCGGCGCACCCGTTGTGTCGGCAAGGCCATAGAAACGCCGCGCCTGATTGAAGTCATTATCCTCGTACCACATGCCGAGTTCGAGCGTGTTGGCGCCGAGTTTGAACGTGCTGGAGGCAACGATGCCATAGCGTTCGACGTCATATTCGGTCGTACGGATCGTCATCGGCGCGCCGCCGGGGGTGGTGACATAGGGCGTGAACCACAGCCCGCGGCCCTGATTGCCATGGTAATAGCCCATCGCCTTCAGCGTCCAATATTCGTTCAGCGGCGCTTCGACGCCGACACCGGCGAGCCAGTCCTTGCGGAGGCCTGCGGCGTCATAATAGGCATCGTCGACCGTCTTGACCGGCCCCGGGAAGACGAGGCCGGCCATCGGATAAGGCAGCGGCGCCCCGCCATTTTGCGCGAGCTGATTCTGGTAGATTTTGGCGACATCGACCGCGAGGTCCCAGTTTTTCGCGAAATTGTCCCAGTCATAGCCGAGGCGATCGACCATGTCGGCGCTGAGATCCTGATAATCATTCTCGCGGCGGTCCGAATAGTTGACGAAGCCGAAGAACTGGCCGTCGCCGACCGGCTGGACGATGCGCGCATTGACCTGATGCTGGCGCTGCGCACCGTCGCCCTTCCACTTGTCGGCATCCTGCCAGGCATAGCTGAGCGAAAGACGCGGCCCGCCCGATACGATCTCGCCGCTGTCGAGGCGAATGAAGGCACGCTTCGTTTCGTCGCTGCCATAGGTACCCGATGCCTCGACCCCGAACTCCTCAGCCGGTTCGCGCGAGAAGAATTCGATCGTGCCGCCGAGATTGCTCGTCGACGCCGCGCCCAGCGAGCCCGCGCCCTGCGCGACTTCGACCCGGCCGACATTTTCGCTGATGATCGCGCGGCTGATGTGCAGGCCGTTATGGTTGCCATAGTTCATGTCGCCAAGCGGGACGCCGTCGAGCGTGAAGCCGAGCTGGTTCTGCGAAAAGCCGCGGATCGAGATGCGCGCCGACCATTCATAGGCGCCGAACGGATCGGCCGCCTGGAAATTGACGCCGGGCAGCTTGTCGATGGCCTTGAGCGGACTGATCCCCGACACTTCGAGCGCGATATCGGCGGCGCCCAGTTCCTGCACCTGCCGCGCCTGGCCGCGGCCAAGCACGACAATTTCCTCGACATCGGCGCTCGCGGCCGCATCGGCCGCCGCTTCTTCGGCAAAGGCCGGCGTCGCGGCGAGCACAGCGAGCGCGGCGATCGAGGCGGCCCCGGCCCGCAGCCGGCTCCTGATCTGGTAGGTCATCGACGAATCCCCTTTTCCCGGCGCCGAAATGGCCCGGGGTCGCGGGGGCTTTAGGGAGGCGATATTGCTGCGCTGCGGCGAAGGCATGACGCGGCGATGACGGAAAGAAGAACGATCGATGGCAGTTTCGCCCGCGCTCGCCCGGGCACGCCGCGCTCAGCCGGAAATCGTCGACCGGTCCCTGATCGCGGCGGCGACGGAAGCATGCAGATTGTCGGCGAGCGGATAGAGTTCGCGCTCCTCGCGTTCGATCCGCAACGCCAGCATATCGAAGATGATCCGCGTTTCGCGGCAGAAGTCCGGCCATCCGGCCGCGACACTTTCGCTCGTCCATCGATCGTCATAGGCGACGAAATCCGCCGCAAGGTCACCCATTTCCCGTTCGAATTCGCGCGTGATCCGGACGAGTTCGGGATCGTCAGCCGCGCGCAGCCGGGGATAGAGCGCCCAATCCTCGCATTTCAGGTGCCGCACCAGCGTTTCGCGAAGCAGCCCCCGCGCCGACGCAAGTGCGGCCGAAGGCGCCGGGTCGGGCGATTGGGTCATGTCCAGCACGATCCGCGACAGCGTGACCAGCGCCGCATGCTCGGCGCGCAGTCGCTGCATCTCGCGGTTCAAGGGCATGGCTGCTCCAGCGTTGCGAGCGGTCCCTCAGGCGCCATCATAAGCGGCCGCGCGTGAAAGGAAAGTAAAGCGATCCAGAAACGACCGGACGCGCAAAGGGATCCGCGGTTCGTACCTGCGAAACGGCTTGTCAAAACACCGGATCCACCATAGTTATTGATTATCATTCTCAACAACTTGGGCGGTCGCGCCACGACCGGCTTCCGGCGGGAGGACATATGAGCGACATCGACAGCATCGCGGGCCTCGAGGCCATCCTCGGGAAGGCACCGCCCGCGGTGAGCCTCAAGGTCATCGATCATGTCGATGCCACCGCGCGGCGCTGGCTTGCGGCGTCGCCGCTGATGTT
>NZ_DASWTD010000152.1:0-1941 GCF_036402335.1 Sphingopyxis sp.
GGGGAGAAATTTATGACTGAAACTGGCACTGCAGCCGCCCGCGGGCGCGAACTGACGCTTCGCGCAATCCTGCTCGGCGGCTTGCTGACGCTGATGTTTACCGCGGCGAACGTCTACCTGGGGCTGAAGGTCGGGTTGACCTTTGCGACCTCGATTCCCGCGGCGGTGATTTCGATGGCGTTGCTGCGCTATATGGCCGGCTCAACAATCCTCGAGAATAATATCGTCCAGACGATCGCGAGCGCCGCGGGCACGCTGGCGGCGATCATCTTCGTGCTGCCCGGGCTTGTCATGGTCGGATACTGGCAGGGTTTCCCGATGTTGGAGACCACCGCGATCACGATGCTCGGCGGCATATTGGGCGTGCTATTCTCGGTTCCGCTGCGCCGGGCGCTCGTCGTCGACTCGGATCTTCCCTATCCCGAAGGCCGCGCCGCCGCCGAAGTGCTGCAGGTCGGCGCCGCGAGCGCCGAGGGTGCCGAGGAGAATCGCGCCGGTCTATCGGCGCTGATGTGGAACTCCATCGTCGCCGCGGCCTTCACATTGCTCACCCAGATGAAGCTTGCGGGCGCCGAAGTCGCGCGCTGGTTCGCGGTCGGCAGCGGCGCGACCGGGATCGCGGGCGGGCTCGCTTTTGCGCTATTCGGTGTCGGGCACCTCGTCGGCCTGTCGGTCGGCATGGCGCAGCTCGTCGGGATGGTCACTGGCTGGTGGGTGCTGCTGCCGATCCTGACGCAAGGCGGGACGGGCGATGCCGAGACGCTGGCAAATACGGTATTTCGCGCCGATGTCCGCTTCTTTGGCGCTGGCGTGATCGCGGTCGCCGCGATCTGGACGCTGATCAGGATCGCCGGCCCGGTCATCGGCGGCATCCGCTCGGCGATGGCGGCGAGCCGTGCGCGGCAGGGCGGGCAGGCGCTCGCGATCGAAGAACAGGATATGTCGATCAACTGGGTGTTCGGCGGGTCGCTGGCGTTGATGCTGCCGATCGGCTGGCTGCTGTGGACCGTGCTCGCGGGCGGCCCGCTTGCCGGGGCATCGATGGTCCTGATCGCAGGGGCGATCCTGTTCATCATCGTCGTCGGGCTGATGATCGCGTCGGTTACCGGCTATATGGCGGGTTTGATCGGCGCGTCGAATTCGCCGGTATCGGGAATCGGCATCCTCGCGATCATCGCGTCGTCGCTGCTGCTTCTCGGCCTGCTCGGCCGCGGCGGCGGCGAAGAAGAAATCAATGCGATGGTCGCTTATGCGCTGATCGTCACCGGCCTCGTCTTCGGGATCGCGACGATCTCGAACGACAATTTGCAGGACCTCAAGACCGGTCAACTCGTCGGCGCAACGCCGTGGAAGCAGCAGGTCGCGCTGATCATCGGCGTGATCTTCGGCTCGCTCGTCGTCCCGCCGGTGCTCAATGTGCTGAACGAGACGGTCGGTTTCGTGGGCGTTCCCGGCGCGGGGCCCGAAGCGCTGGCCGCGCCGCAGGCAGGCCTGATCTCGTCGCTCGCGCAGGGTGTGCTCGGCGGCGACCTCAACTGGACAATGCTGGGTTATGGCGTGCTTGCGGGCGTCGGCTTCATCCTCATCGACGCGCTGCTCGGCCGCGCGGGCAAGCTGCGGTTGCCGCCGCTTGCGATCGGCATCGGGGTCTACCTGCCGATGGCGGTGATCCTGCCCGTCGTGATCGGCGCGGTGGGCGGCTGGTTCTACGACCGCTGGGCATCGAAGCGTCCGAACGCGAGCTTCGCGCACCGCATGGGCGTGCTGACCGCAACGGGCATGATCGTCGGCGAAAGCCTGCTCGGCGTCTTTTACGCGGGGACCGTCTATGTGACCGACAACGACGCGCCGCTCGCGGTGACCGGCGGCGGTTATGCGCCCTACGCACCGTGGGTGGGCCTCATCCTGTTCGTCGTGCTCGTCTGGGCCAGCTATCGGCGT
>NZ_DASWTD010000153.1:0-6763 GCF_036402335.1 Sphingopyxis sp.
TCGGCGATCGCCTCGTCATCCTCGATCAGCAGCAGGTCGGGCTGCGGCATCAGCCTTGCTCCTGCTCCGCGGCGCCATCTTCGGGCTGTTCGCCGCGCTCGCGTTCCTCCATCCGTTCGCCGGTCACGACATAATAGACCATCTCGGCGATGTTGGTCGCATGGTCGCCCATGCGTTCGAGGTTCTTGGCGACGAACAGCAGGTGCGCGCTTTCCGAGATATATTTCGGATTTTCCATCATGAAGGTGACGAGCGTGCGGAAGATGCTGTTGTAGAAATCGTCGACATTCTTGTCGCGGACGGTCACCCGCACCGCAAGTTCGGCGTCGCGCGCGGCGAAGCTGTCGAGCGCGTCGTGGACGAGTTCGACGACGATGTTCGACATCGAGATGAGGAGCGGAATCGCCTCGATCGACCGCGTCTGGTCCATCAGCGCGACGCGCTTCGCGATGTTCTTCGCATAGTCGCCGATGCGCTCGACGACCGAGACGATTTTCAGCGCCGCGATCATCTCGCGAAGGTCGTCGGCCATCGGGGCGCGCAGCGCGATCGTCTGCGCGGTGAGCTGCTCGACTTCGGCTTCGAGCGCGTCGATCTTCTTGTCGTCGCGCACGACCTGCGCGGCGAGTTCGAGGTCGCCGCTGTTGAGCGCGTTCATCGCCTGGAGCAACGCCTGTTCGGCGCGGCCGCCCATTTCGCTGATCAGCCCGCGCAGGCGGTTCAGATCCTCGTCGAAGGCTTTGACGGTATGATCGTTCGTTAGTGCCATCACTCTTGTCCTCTTGCGCCGCGGCTTAACCGTAGCGGCCGGTGATATAGTCCTTGGTGCGTTCCTGCTTCGGGTTGGTGAAGATATCGGTGGTCTTGCCGTACTCGACCAACGTCCCGAGGTGGAAAAAGGCGGTGCGCTGCGACACGCGGGCCGCCTGCTGCATATTGTGCGTGACGATCACGATAGCATATTTGCCGCGCAGTTCGTGGATCAGTTCCTCGATCTTCGCGGTCGCGATCGGGTCGAGTGCCGAGCAGGGCTCGTCCATCAGGATGACTTCGGGATCGACCGCGATCGCGCGCGCGATGCACAGGCGCTGCTGCTGGCCGCCCGACAGTGCGGTGCCGCTTTCGCCGAGCCGGTCCTTGACCTCGTCCCACAGGCCGGCGCGCACCAGCGCACGCTCGACGATGACGTCGAGGTCGGCCTTGTTCGGCGCGAGGCCGTGGATGCGTGGGCCATAGCCGACATTGTCGTAGATCGACTTGGGGAAGGGGTTCGGTTTCTGGAACACCATGCCGACGCGGGCGCGGAGCTGCACGACATCCATCGACGGCGCATAGATGTCCTCGCCGTCAAGCTCGATCTGCCCGGTGACCCGCGCGCTCGCGACGGTGTCGTTCATGCGATTGAGCGAGCGCAGGAAGGTCGACTTGCCGCAGCCCGACGGGCCGATGAAGGCGGTGACCAGGTCGGTGCCGACGTCGATCGACACATCCTTGATCGCCTGTTTTTCGCCATAGAAAACATCGACGCCGTGCGCCTTCATCTTGGGGTCGGCGATGGTAAGATCGTCTTGGGTCATGGGGTCACCAGCGTTTTTCGAATTTGTTGCGAAGATAGATCGCAAAGGCGTTCATCGACAGCAGCACGACAAGCAGCACGATGATCGCGGCGGAGGTTTTCTCGACAAAGCCTCGGTCGACTTCGTCCGACCAGAGGAAGATCTGCATCGGCAGCACGGTCGAGGGCGAGCAGATGCCGCCGGGGACGTCGCCGATAAAGGCGCGCATGCCGACGAGGAGCAGCGGCGCGGTCTCGCCCAGCGCGCGCGCCATGCCGATGATCGTGCCGGTGAGGATGCCGGGGAGGGCGAGGGGGAGCACATGGTGGAACACCACCTGCACGGGACTGGCGCCCACACCCAGCGCGGCGTCGCGGATCGAGGGCGGGACCGACTTGATCGCGTTGCGGCTGGCGATCACGATCACCGGCATCGTCATCAGCGCGAGCGTCAAGCCGCCGACGAGCGGGCTCGCCTGGCAGAGGCCGAACCAGTTGATGAACACCGCGAGCGCGAGCAGGCCGAAGATGATCGAGGGCACCGCGGCGAGATTGTTGATCGACACTTCGATGAGGTCGGTCCAGCGGTTCTTCGGTGCATATTCCTCGAGATAGAGCGCTGCGAGCACGCCGGTCGGAAAGGCGATGAGGAAGGCGATGAAGATCGTCAGCACCGAGCCCTTGAGCGCGCCCCAGATGCCCGCGACCGCGGGATCGGTGGCGTCGGCATTCCTGAAGAAGGGCCAGTGGATGCCGGTCGACAGCTTGCCGTCCTTCTCCAGCGCGTCGACCTTCGCGCCGAGCGCCCCTTTCGCGCCCTCCTTGGCGGCGATGTCGACTTCGGACGAGGCGGGCAGTTCGAACACCGTCTTGCCGCTCAGCAATTCGGGATCGTCCTTGATCGCGCTGCGCACTTCCTTCCACGCATTTTCGGAAATCAGCTTCGACCCGCCGCTGCCCAGCGCCTCGTCGGCGGCAAAGGCGACGATGTCGGCGAGCCCGGCGTTCGCGATCACCTGATCGGCGTCGGCATCGCCGAGCCGCGCGGTATCGATCGTCAGCGGCATCGCCTTGAAATCGACCGGCACCGCGACATGGGTGTAGGTAAAGCCGCGCGCGCCGTTGCCGACCATCACGAACAGCAGGAAAGCGAGGAAAGCGCCCGAGAGCAGCACCGCGCCCAGCCCTATAGCCTTGAAGCGGCGTTCGGCGGCGTAGCGGCCCGCGATGCGCTTCTGCATCACGGCGCCTTTCCAGTCGGTGGGGGCGGTCTGCCTATTCATAAGCTTCACGATACTTTTTGACGATGCGCAGCGCGACGATGTTGAGCAGCAGCGTAACGATGAAGAGGACGAGCCCCAGCGCGAAGGCCGCCAGCGTTTTCGCGCTGTCGAACTCCTGGTCGCCGGTGAGCAGTTTGACGATCTGCGCGGTCACCGTGGTGACGCTGGCAAAGGGGTTGGCGGTCATGTTGGCGGACAGGCCCGCCGCCATGACAACAATCATGGTTTCCCCGATCGCGCGGCTGACCGCGAGCAGGATGCCGCCCATCACGCCGGGAAGCGCGGCGGGGATCAGCACCTGGCGGATCGTCTCGTTCGGCGTCGCGCCCAAAGCGAGGCTGCCGTCGCGCATCGCCTGCGGCACCGCGTTGATGCTGTCGTCGGCCATCGACGAGACGAAGGGGATGATCATCACGCCCATCACGATACCCGCGGCGAGCGCGCTTTCGGTCGAGGCGTTCGGAATGCCGAGCATCACCGCGAAGTTGCGCAAGGCCGGAGCGACGGTCAGCGCCGCGAAATAGCCGTAGACCACCGTCGGCACACCCGCGAGGATCTCGAGCAAGGGCTTCACCCATTTGCGTACCGCGGGGGCGGCATATTGGGTGAGGTACACCGCGGTCATCATCCCGATCGGGATCGCGACGACCATCGCGATGATCGCGCCGATCAGCACCGTACCCCAGAACAAAGGAATGCCGCCGAAGGTGTCGGGCTGCGGCGCTCCGCTCGTCGGCGCCCATTCGGTGCCGAACAGCAGTTCGGCGGGCGAGACGAGGCGGAAGAAGCGGATCGATTCGAAGAGCAGCGAGAGCACGATGCCGAAGGTCGTGAGGATCGCGACGAGCGACGCGAGCAGCAGGAACAGCATCACGATCTTTTCGACGCGGCTTCGCGCGCGAAACTCGGGCCGGATGCGCGTGAAGGCATAGAGCCCGCCGGCGAGCGCCAGCGCGAGCATCGCGGCGATACCGATCACCGCATATTTGCGGCTCGCGTCGGCGTAGGGCTTCACCAGCGGCGCCGCGGCGGGCAGCCGCACCGCGGCCTGCGATCCTTGCGCGACATTGCGCGCATCGGACAGGATCGCGCCGCGTTCGAAGCCGAACTGCGGCAGGCTCTGCGCCGCCTCGCTCGACAGCACCTGGTTGGTGATCAGCGCGGGCGATACGCTCGCCCACCCGGCAAGGAACAGTGCGGCGGGGGCGAACAGCCACAGCGCGACGTACCAGCCATGATATTGCGGGCGCGAATGCAGCTTTTCGCCCGCACGGCCCGCGAGCAGGTTCGACCGCGCGCGGCCGGCGAGCCAGCCGATCAGCGCGAGACCCGCGATCAATAGCAAAAGGGCGGCGGCGTTGAAGGTCACTTGATCTTCATCCGGTTAAAACCTTCGTCATTGCGAGCGAAGCGAAGCAATCCAGGGCGGTTTGCGCAGGGTCTGGATTGCCGCGTCGCTGCGCTCCTCGCAATGACGATCCGTCAAAAAAGACGGCGGCCGGATCGGGCGAACCCGCCCGGCCACCAGCGGGAGGAAGCTTATTTCAGCGCCGAACCGTCGAGCACGGTCATGCCCTTGCCGTTCGCCGCGGCGGTCGCCGCGACATCCTTCGGCGACACGATCAGGCCCTTGGCGGCCAGATAACCGCCTTCGCCCGCGCCCTTCAGGAATTCGGCGACATATTCGGCGAGACCCGGGACGACGCCGACATGCGCCTTCTTCACATAGATGAACAGCGGACGCGAACCGGGGTAGCTGCCGTCGGCGATCGCGGCATAGGTCGGGGCGACGCCCTGCACCGGAACCGCCTTGATCTTGTCCTTGTTCGCATCGAGATAGCTGAAGCCGAAGATGCCGAGGCTCGTCGGATTCTTGTCGAGCTTCGAGATGATGAGGTTATCATTCTCGCCCTGCTCGACATAATAGGGCGCGCCGCGCAGCGTGGTGCAGGTCGCTTCGTGCTTTTCCTTGTCGCTGTCCTTCAGTGCCTTCATCTCGGCGTTGGCGTCGCAGCCCTTGCCGAGGATCAGTTCCTTGAACGCGTCATAGGTGCCGCTGGTCGACGGCGGTCCAAAGACCGAGATCGCGACCGCGGGGAGGGCGGGGTTTACGTCCTTCCACGTCTTCGCCTCGTTGGGCTTGCCATAGGGGTTGGCGGCGAGCGCCTTGTAGACGTCTTCCTCGCTCAGCTTGAAGCCGGGGCCGCGCTGCGCTTCGCCCAATGCGATGCCGTCGATGCCGACCTGGATTTCGACGATGTCCTTGACGCCGTTCGCGGCGCAGGTGTCGAATTCCTTCTTCTTGATGCGGCGCGAGGCGTTCGCGATGTCGGGGGTGTCGCCGCCGACGCCGGCGCAGAAGCGCTCGAAGCCGCCGCCGGTGCCCGTGCTGTCGATCTTGGGGGTCTTGTTACCCGTCGCTTCGGCGAACTTCTCGCCGACCGCGGTGGCAAAGGGATAGACGGTCGAGGAACCGACCGCGCTGATATAATCGCGCGCGCCGCCGCCCGAGGCGGCCTGGTCCTGACAAGCGGAAAGCGCCAGCGCGCAGGTGGCGGCGCCGGCGACAAGGGCGAATTTCTGCAGCATGGAATGATCCTGTAGAGGGGTCGTTACCGATCCAAGCCGCCACCCCTGTAGCGACTCGCTGAGCCGCCAATGGGGGAGTTGTGTGACGTGTTTGTGACAGGAGGTGTCATATAAGTGTCATGACAAGGATCGGCCAATATTCGAACTTCGCTCTGTTGGCGGTGCAGGAATTCCGAACAGCTACGCCTGTCGAGGGAGCTTCGAAGCTTCCTCCAGCATTTCCTTTAGATAGCCGATCGCAAGTCGCGCAACTCCCTGTGGTGATTGATCTACGATTGGGCGATTGAGATGCATTCGGGGAGGATCGAAACTGTCTTTAAATCGACCGTCAGTGACCCGTACCAATTCGATTCTTTTATCATGAAGTTCTATGGTGGCTACCGATTGAGGCGTTTTGCTATCAGGATTGCGAATGTGGACCTTCCCTTGATCGTCAACCATCATTTCAAATGACGCATGGATTTCAGTGGCTCCTTCGGCCATTTGGACGCTGAGTTGGCTTCCCGTTTCAGCGACCACATAATCCAGGCCATGTTCGTCGCAGTCGCGCGCATGATGAATATATGAAAGTAGGGGATCTGTTCGACGCTCATGCTTTTTTTGGCCGAACCAGGGCTCGCTCGTTTTACACCCCTTCGAACCCTGCTCCATCTTGCTGTAGAAGCGGCTCGCCTGCGTCAAAAATGTTGACCACGCTTGCGAATATGCTTTGGCTCCGCCTTCCAAAGACATTCGGTCAATTTCAGCGGCGGCGAGTTCGAGGTGTTCGGCAGCTCGAGTAAGTGCGATGGCTTTCATGGATTCTTCTCAAATGGCGAAACTGTGTCTCTAACCGAAGCGCACAATTTCTGATATAAGCGGGATTTCAATAATGATCCTCATCACCGGCCACGTCATCCTCACCCCCGAGCATCGCGAGCACATGATCGCGCTCGGTGCCGAACATAGCGCGCGGTCGCGGTCCGAGCCGGGGTGTCTGGCGCATAATTGCCATGTCGATGTCGAAAACCCCGACCGGTTGATGTTCGTCGAGGAGTGGGAGAGCATCGACGCGGTCCGCGTCCATTTCGCGGTGCCCGCGTCCGCCGCCTTCGTCGCCGAAATGCGCGCGCTGTCGCCTGCGCCGCCGGTGATCCGGATTTATGCCGCCGAGGATATCACCGCAAAGCTGATGGGGTAGAGCCCGCAAGAAAATGAGCGGCGTCATTCTTTCTTCGTCGCCCCGGACTTGATCCGGGGTCCATCGACGGCGACTATATGAATGCCGGATCAAGTTCGGCATGACGAAGGAAGAAAAACCGCTTTCCTACATTATTTGGCTGTGCCAGCCTTCATC
>NZ_DASWTD010000154.1:0-20521 GCF_036402335.1 Sphingopyxis sp.
GCGGCGCTGGGACGGCTTTGTCACGCGCGGCGACGGCGCCACCGCCACCGAGCGACTGCAACGCCAGAACCGTCTCGACGAACTCGCGGCGCAGCGCCCGCAGGTCGAACTCGGCGTTCAGGAATTTCGCGACCGCCGCGATGCCGCCGCCGCGAAAGCTGCTGAACTGACCGAGGCGGCCGCTTCGGCGCGCAAGGCGCTCGCGCAGGCCGACGAAGCGCGCCGCGCCGCGCTGCGCGCCGCCGATCAGGCGCAGGCCGCGCTCGACCGCCATCGCGATGCCGCCGCGCTGTTCGACCGCCGCCTCGCCGAAATCGCCGAGGCGGCGAAAGAGGCCGCCGAAACGCTCGCGGTGCAGGAAGCCGCGCTGGCCGCGCTGCCCGACGACAGTATCGCGCGCGCCGCGCTGGAAGGGGAAGAGCAAGCCGCCGAACGCGCGCGCACCGACGCCAATGCGGCGCGCGATGCCCTGGCAGCACACGAACGCACGCTCGCGGCGCTAAGCGAACGACAGGCGGTGGTCAGCGCCGAAATCAAGAGCTGGAAAGCCCGCGCGGGCGAAGCCGCACGGCGCGTCACCGAGATGGACAAGCGCGCCGACGCGCTGGCGGCTGAAGGTGCCAAGCTTGCCGACGCGCCCGCACGGCTCGCCGCGCAACGCGTCGCGGCCGAAGCGCAACAGGCGGAACTTCGCGAAAAGGTTGCCGCCGCCGAAGCGCAGGAGCGTGCCGCCGAGGCCGCGCTGCGCGAGGCCGAAACCGCACTCAATGCGATCCGGGAGCGCGTCGCCGCGGCGCGCGAAACCCGCGCCGGCGCGATTGCACGTTCCGAAAATGCCGAGCTTCGCCGCATCGAAATGGGGCGATTATCGGGCGAACGTTTCGAATGCCCGCCGCCGCTGCTCCCGCAAAAGGCCGGGTTCGAAAGCGACGGTGTAGGCGATGCCAACGCCGAATCGGCACAACATGACCGGCTGATCGCCGACCGCGAGCGGCTGGGTCCGGTGAACCTCGTCGCCGCCGACGAACTGGTCGAACTCGATACCGAGCGCGAGAAGAATGCCGCCGAGATCGAGGAACTGACGCAGGCCGTCCACCGCCTTCGCGGGTCGATCGGTAATCTCAACCGCGAAGGACGCGTCCGCCTGCTCGCAGCGTTCGAGGCGGTCAACGGGCATTTCCAACGCTTGTTCACGACGCTGTTCAACGGCGGGCAGGCGCATCTCGAACTCGTCGATTCGGACGATCCGCTGGAGGCCGGCCTCGAAATCATGGCGCAGCCGCCGGGCAAGCGCCTCGGCACGCTCACGCTGCTTTCGGGCGGCGAACAGGCGCTGACCGCGGTGGCGCTGATTTTCGGCCTGTTCCTTACCAACCCCGCGCCGATCTGCGTCCTCGACGAAGTCGACGCCCCGCTCGACGATGCCAATATCGAGCGCTTTTGCGACCTGCTCGACCGCATGACGCGCGAGACCAACACGCGCTACCTGATCGTCACGCACAATGCGGTGACGATGGCACGCATGCACCGCCTGTTCGGAGTGACGATGATCGAGCGCGGCGTCAGCCGGCTCGTGTCGGTCGATCTTGGCGGCGCCGAAGAGTTACTCGCAGCGGAATAGTCAGGGCGCGCTTCCCACGACCAGCATCGCGGCAAACACCAGCAGCCCCGCAAAACGGTTGCTGCGAAACTTCGCCAGCGCATCTTCGCCATTCGCCGGATCGAGCGTGACCACCTGTCCCGTCAGGTGCAGCGCCGCAGGAAGCAGCGCGACGAACACGAGCGGATCGGGGCGCACCATCCACAGCGCACCGGCCCAAAGGGCGAGCGCAGCCGCATAGCACATCGCGACCCCGGCCTTCACATGCCGGCCCATCGCCCGCGCGCTCGATTTCACGCCGATCAGCATATCGTCCTCGATATCCTGCAGCGCATAGATGGTGTCATAGCCGATCACCCATGCGATGCAGCCGGCGTAAAGCAAGGGCAGCGCCAGACCGTCCTGTCCACCCACCGCAACCCATGCGACGAGCGCGCCCCAGCTGAACACGAGGCCAAGCCACGCCTGCGGCCACCAGGTGATGCGCTTCATGAACGGATAACCGGCGACGAGGATCAGGCTGGCGAGCGCAACGATCTGCGCGGGCCGCGGCAACTGGAGCAGTACGAACAGCCCGACGAGCGCAAGAAGACCGGTCCATAGCAGCGCATTTCGCACCGACACGGCACCGCTCGCAACCGGACGCGATGCCGTGCGCGCGACGCGGGCATCGAGGTCGCGGTCGACGATATCGTTGTAGACGCAGCCCGCGCCGCGCATGACGATCGCGCCAAGCAGCATCCACAGAAAGAGCGGCCAGTGGCGGATTGCCCCGCCGCCGAGCGCGAGCGCCCATGCGCAGGGCCAATAAAGCAGCCACCAGCCGATCGGCCGGTCGAAACGCGCGAGCAGCGCATAGGGCCGCGCCGCGGCTGGCAGCATGGCCACGAAACCACCAAGCTGGCTGTCGGGAGGATGGGTGGCAGTCATCGGCAGCCGCGCATGTAGCAGCCGCCGCGCCCGCGATAAATGCCTGATTTTCGAGCCGCGCGCCCGATTGGCGGCGCCCCGGCCGACGCCTAGGTGCAGGCCGACTTGACCCCCGGGCCATAGACTTTGGCGAGGTCGCGCGATTCGCGGATATTGAACGCAGCGGTCGACCGGATGGTGCGCGGCCCCAGCCATTTCCCGAAAGCGAGCGGCTGATATTCATAAACGATCTCGACGAACATCACCGCCGTTCCGGCGGCCGCGGTCACTTCGCGATCCTTGGGGCCCATGCCCTTGAACGAGGTCCCGGTCTTGCCGGTGTCTTCGAGGCCATAGCTCGACGTCACCTTGAGATCGCCGTAGCAGCGCTGCCAGTGGATCCACTGGCCGCCTTCGGGATTGCGTTCGAGGCTGGAGAGGATGATGCGGCCGTGCTTCTTGAAATCGAGCCCTTCGGCCTGTTCCTCGACCCCCGTGAACACTTCGTTGATGTCGAGCTCGCGGATCTGCGGCAGCGACAGCGAGGCCCCCGCGGCGACGCGCGACGCATTATCGGCAGCGCTGAGCCCGATCTGGCTGATGCGCGTGTTGGCGAACGTCAGATAGGCCATTTCGAGCGCGCCGAAGCCAAGCAGGACGAGCAACGGCACGGCGAAAGCCATTTCGATGATGATGGTGGCCCGGGTTTCGCGGACGAACCGCGCGAGCTTCGACCGAATGGCCATCATTTCCGGAATAGTCGTCATTTGGGAACGCATCCGTGGGATCCCCCGTCGGTTGTTACATAGACGATCTGGCTGGTCGAAGTATTCGCACCATAGGGCTGGTTGCGCAGGACGGCGGTCGCGATCAGCGTCGTCTCCTCCGGCTGGCCCAGCATCTTCCAGACCGGGAGCACGCGAGCATATTTCATCTTCACCGTGTAGAGGACGACATCCTCGGCGCCGCCGTTGCCGTCGGTCCCGACATCGTCGTCGCAACTCCCATTGTTGTTGAGATCTTCGAAATAATCGCCCTTGTCGCCGAGAATGCCGTTGCCGCTATCGACCATGACCTCGGGATCACCGATCCGGTCGAAGCTTTCATAGGCTTTGCGCTTGAACTCGAGGGTCGCGTCCTTGAACACATGCTGGACCTGCGCCTTGACCGCATTGTCGATCGCGGTCTGATTGCCGGCATTGCTTTCGAGCGTCGCGTCGCGCGCGGCACCGGACACCGCACCCTGCAGTACCTGGTTCGCGTACATCTGCCACGTATAGTCGAAGAGCCCTACCACCAGCAGCAGGAACAATGGGCCCGCGAGCGCGAACTCGATGACGACATTCGCGCGTTCGTTGCGGCCGAAACGGCGGATCGAGGCGAAACGGCGCATCATTCCGACAGCCGCAATTTGGAGATTTGCCGCGCGATCGCCTGGAAATGATCGTTGAGCTGCGATGCGTTGTTCGCCTGATACGCCTTGCCCGACGAGGCGCATTTGGTGAGCTGGTCGTTGAGCGTCACGCCGAACCCGACCACCCAGACGGTGATATTCTTGGCCTTCGCCTTTTCGCAGAGTTGCAGGAAGCGGTTGTTGTGCCGCGCAGTCAGCGCGCTGTCGCTCGTCCCGCCGACGCGCTTGTCTTTCCACTCATAGCCCTGGAACGACAGATTGCCCATGTTCGGCGCCATTTCGCCATCGGTCATGAAGATGATGTGGCGACTGATCGGACGGCCGTTCGGCGCCGTCGAGTTTTCATCCTTGAACATGCCGTCGGCCGACAGCAGCCGCACGCCCCACACCATCCCGGCGTCATGATAGGTGCCGCCGACAGGCTGGAGCGAGTTGATATAGGAATTAAAGCTCGACCGGTCGCTCGCCTTCTGCGTCGTCAGCTTCATCGCAGGCGCGGGACACACGCCCCAGCCGTTCGACCAATATTTCGAGAAACGCTGCCAGCTGCCGTTCGTGCTGCCATCGCCGCTGACGCTGCTGCTGTTCACCGTGACTTCGCTTGCCGTCGACGGGGTGCTGCCCGGACCGCTGGCAAACGGAAAGGCCACCTCGGGAACGAGCAATTGCCATTTGGTGATGTTGTCGCTGCCCGGCGCGGTATCGACGTCCATGTCATAGGCATCGTCGGGCGCGGTCTCGGTCGACCCGAACGCCTCGGTCCCGCGTTCGATGACGCATCCGCCCCAGGTCGTGAAGATTTTCGCGCCCGCATCGCCGGTGTCGTTTTCGAACGCGGTGCCGCCCTTCGCCTGCGAAACGTCGAAGTTCCGCTTCTGATAGATATATTTATTGTCGAAAACCAGCGTCGGGGTCTCGGTCACCGTCGTCGTGTGCGTCCGGGTGAAGGTCGCGGTGCGGCGCTGCAACGCGCAATAGGCCTTCGTATTCCCGCTCTTGGGAATCCAGCTGTACCGATGCGTATAGTAACGATAGGTCTGGCTGGTATCATAGGTCGTCACGCGATTGCCGTCGCCGTCGACATATTGGTTGGTCTGGTTCGCCGACGGGTTGCCCTGCGACGTCGGCGTCGTGTCGGCTGGCGGGGTCTCCGTCGAGCAGGCCGAGTTGCTGAGGCTCGTGCTGTTCAGCGTCGAATAATTGCCATAGCTGGTGGTGCCGTTCCGGAAATCGTCGTCTTCCTCATAGACCGGGTTGGAATACACCGTCTTCATCTTCGCCGAACGCGACCACAGCTCGGTATTATCCGCCAGCCAGGCGGGGTTCTTGTCATAGAGGATCTTGCCGACATTGGCGGCCGAGCTGTAGGGCACGACCCCGAAACGCAGCCGGCCATCACCGATCTGGGCACCCGTCATCGTGTCGAAAAAGTCCATCGTCGCGGTCTTGAGGGCCGAAATGCGGTTGACCGAGTCGCCCGAATTGGTCTGCGCCATCGACCCGGTGACATCGAGGACCATCATGATGTCGGCGTTGGAGATTTCGAGTTTCGCCGTGCAGTTGGCGGTCAGGTCGAAACCGTCAAAGCTGAATACCTGCATCACCGCGGTAGGAAGATAGGCGCGTGCCGTGCCGACAACGCTCGACGGCCCCGATGCCTGCGAGGTAAAGCTCACCTGGCTGCTGCCATATTTGTCGGTGGGGTAGTTATAGTTGAACATCTTGTTCGCTTCGGACTTGGCCGCGTCCGAATAGGTGGTCCCGGTCATGGCGCGACGCCCGGCGAGAACGCCGGCATCGCAGGCCTGCTGCAAGCGGAGTTGCGCCATATAACCGCGCCCGATGTCGATACCCGATCCGGCCAGGCCCAGAACCGGCACAAGGGCGGCCGCGGTCAGGAAATAGACGTTACCACGCTGGTCGCGCAAAAGCTTGCTGGCGCCCAGCCGCAGCCGGCTGAATACGGTCCCTCGCATAGTCTAACCCCTCTTGGTCCAGACACGCGGCCCACTCAGATGCGTGACTGGTATCCTCGCACCTAGGGGGAAACTGCTTACCAAACCGCTAATCGCGGGGGCGGGGCACCTCGCTTAAATGGCTGATTTGACCCGGATCGGGACAGATTCGCCTTCTTCAGGCAACAGATGCGCAAAATAACGCAGTCTGCTACCGGTCTGTCCCATGCCCGCTACACCCGCCTGGCCGCCCGCCAGTACGCCCCGCCTGTTCATCGACCAACCGCTGGGTCCGGACTCCGCGCCCGTGATCGACGGCAGCGCCGCGCACTATCTGCTGGGCGTCATGCGGCTGAAGGTGGGCGATCCGGTTCTGCTCTTCGACAACCGCAGCGGCGAATGGCTGGCAGTGATCGCTGATGCGGCAAAGCGGTCGCTGACGCTGCGTATCGAACGCCGGACCCACGGGCTCGAGCAGGTTCCCGACCTCTGGTTGTGCTTCGCGCCAGTCAAGAAGGCGCGGCTCGACTGGATCATCGAAAAGGCAACCGAGCTTGGCGTCCGCCGGCTGCAGCCCGTGATCACCGAACGCACGATCGTCGAACGCGTCAAGCGCGAACGGCTTGAGGCACAGATCGTCGAAGCGTGCGAGCAGTGCGGACGCACCGCGCTCCCCTCGCTTGCCGAGCCCGTCAAATTGCAGCAGTTGCTGAAAGACTGGCCGGCGGATCGCGCACTGCTGTTCGCCGACGAAGCCGGCGGCGTACCGCTTGCGGCAGTCGGCGCCCCGGCACCGGCGGCGATCCTGACCGGCCCCGAAGGCGGCTTCACGGCGCGCGAGCGCGACATGCTGATTGCCCACGACGCCGTTCGCCGCATCGCGCTCGGCCCGCGCATCCTGCGCGCCGAAACCGCTGCCATCGCCGCCGTCAGCCTGTGGATGGGGCAGCACGGCGACTGGTCCGAACAATAGCAGGCGCGCCGATTCCGTCCCAACTCCGAACAGAATTGCCGCCAAGTCCCCGATTTTAACCGCATATTAGCTATGTGCGGGGCATAGCGGCACGATGCAACGGCGGGACCAGAGCCGATACCGCTGGCGTGGGGGCCAGTGTTTGCAGTCTGTGCGGGTATGTCTCATGCTCGTCTGGCTGGCGTTGACGCTTGCCAGCAATCCCGCCGCCGCACAGACGACCACCAGCTACAGCAATACGACCACCGGAACGATCAGCGAAACCGCGACATCGTGCACCAGCCCGATGGTGCGGAATTTCACGATCACCGCCAACGCACAGGTCACCGACGTGAATATCGGCGTGCAGCTCACGCACACCTATCGCGGCGATCTTCGCGCAACGCTCGTTTCGCCGTCGGGCACGGTGGTCGACCTGATCAGCAATGTCGGAACGACACCCGACAATCTGAACGTCCTGTTCGACGACAGCGCCGCCGCGAGCGTCACGACGCACACGTCGAACAATGATTCGACGACGACCGCGCCGCCCTATCAGCGCGATTTCCGTCCGCAGGGTTCGCTCGCAGATTTCAACGGCGAGGGATCGGCAGGGACTTGGCGGCTCACGATCTGCGACTCGCTGAACGGCGACAGCGGCGCCTTCAGGCGATCCGACCTCACGCTCACGACGGTCCCGCTCACGCCATATGCCGACCTGTCGCTGGGCAAGTCGGTGAGCAATGCTGCACCGGCGTTCGGGGCCAGCATCAATTATGTGCTGAGCGTGACGAACGCGAGCGGCGCGCCGCTGACCGCGACGGGCGTCACCGTGCAGGACACGCTGCCCGCCGGTTTCAACTTCACCTCCGCATCGGGCTTCGGCAGCTACAACAGCATAACCGGCGAGTGGACCGTCGGCAGCATCCCGCCGGGAACGACGCGGACGCTGACGATCACCGGCACCGTCGCGGCAACCGCGGGCGCGACCGTCACCAACAGCGCCGAGGTGAGCGCGTCGTCGACGTTCGACATGGATTCCACGCCCGGCAACGGCGTGGCGGGCGAAGACGACTTCGATTCGGCCAGCTTCACCGTGTCGGGCTCGCGCGTCGCGGGAATCGCGCCGACGCTCGTCTGCCCGGTCGGCACGACGGTCCACGACTGGGACGGCATCGCCTGGCCCGCGGGCACGACCAGCGGCAATTATTCGCTGGTCGCGATCGGCACGATGAACGTCACGATCGGAATCAGCGGTGGGTCGTTCCTCAACAATGCGACCTATGGCGGCCAGTCGCCGACGCGCCAGAATGTCGTCACCGGCGGCTTCACGCCCGCCCAATATTCGATCTTCCAGATCGTCGACATGGCCAGCCAGGCGGGAATCGTCACGACCACGATGGCGCTGCCGACCGCGGTTCCAGGGGCGCAATTCCGCCTGTTCGACGTCGACTATGCCGCGGGTCAGTTCGCCGACCGGGTCACCGTGACGGGAAGCTTCAACGGATCGCCCGTATCGCCGACGCTGACCAACGGCATCAGCAACTATGTCATCGGCAACAGCGCCTATGGCGATGTCGCATCGGCCGACAACAGCGCGAACGGCAATGTCGTCGTGACCTTTGCCGCGCCCGTCGACACGATCACCATCACCTATGGCAGCCACAGCCTCGCCCCTGCCGACCCCGGGCAGCAGGGCATGGCGATCCACGACATCGCCTTCTGCCGTCCGACCACCAACCTGGTGATCGCCAAGACCAGCAGCATCGTCAGCGATCCGGTGAACGGCGCGACCAATCCCAAGGCGATCCCCGGCGCGACAATGCGGTACTGCATCCTCGTCACCAACAATGGCAGCGCCACCGCGACGGGGATCAATGTCGCCGACCCGCTTCCTCCCGGCACGACCTTCGTCGCGGGCTCGCTGCGCAGCGGCACGGGCTGTGCCGGCGCGACGACGGTCGAGGACGACAATGCCGCCGGCGCCGACGAGAGCGATCCGTTCGGCGCATCGATCGGCGGCACCACCGTCGCCGCCACCGCCCCGACGCTCGCGCCCGGCAACGTGCTCGCGCTCGCTTTTCATGTGACCGTCAATTGACCCTGAAAAATCTCCTTCACCGGCCCTGCGCCATCCTCGCTGCCGCGCTGTCACTTGCCGTCGCGCCGGCCGCGATGGCGCAGCGCGTCATCGTCAATCCGTCGTTCGAATCAAACGATCCGCAGGGTCCGGGCGCCGCCAATTACGAAATCTATTCGAACGGCTCGGTCGTCGGCTGGGATTCGGCGTCGGGCGAGATCGAGCTTTGGGACAGCAATTTCCAGAGCGTGCCAGCCTATGCCGGATCGGTCTTCGCCGAAATGAACGCCAACGTGCCCGGCGCGCTCTACCAGAATATCTGCATGGTCAGCGGCGAGACGATCGGCTGGACCTTTGCCCATCGCGCGCGATCGGGCGGGCCTGCGACGCAGACCGCGCGGTTCCAGATCGCGAACAGTTCGGGCGCGCAGATCCAGGCGCTCGCATCGCAATCCTCGACGGTCAACAATGTGTGGAACGTCAACACCGGATCGACCACCTACACCGGCGCGTCGGGCATCCAGCGCGTCCAGTTCATCACCAGTGACGCAGGCAGCATCGGCAATTTCCTCGACGACATCCGGATCACGCTGAACCCCTTCATCGAACTGTCGACGGCTTCGGCGTCGGGGGTCGAATCGCTGGCGACGACCAACCTGCCGACGCTCACCGTCAACGGCACGCTGTTCGCCGCGCGCACGGTCAATGTCAGCATCACCGGCGGCACCGCAACGCGCGGCACCGACTATACGACGCCGGGGGGCGGGGCGAATTTCACCGTCACCATCCCCGCGGGTACCTATCAGAACGCCGCGGTTCCGCTGGGCATCCAGATCGTCGACGATACCGCGACCGAAGGTAGCGAAACGATCGAGATCGCGCTGAACAGCGGCACCGGCTATACCGTCTCGAGCACGACAAGCTGTGGCGGCGCAGCGCGCACGGCCAGCACCTATACGATCACCGACAATGACTCGCCCGTTGTGCTCGCCAAGAACTGGACGAACGGCATCGCCGGCGATGCGGTCGGCCTGACGATTTCGGGCGGCCTTCTCCCGACCGCGGGAAGCTCGACCGTCGGCGGATCGACGACGAACGCCACGGCGGTTGCCGTCCCGGGTTCGACCCTGGCGCTGACCGAGGCTTTCACGACCGGCGTCGCGGCCAACTACAACAGCAGCCTCGAATGCCGTCGCAACAGCGACAATGCCGTCGTCGCCACTGCGGGCAGCGGCCTCAGCCGGACCGTCGTCATGCCTTCGGGCACCTCGCTGACCTGCACCTGGACCAACAGCCGCAAATCGGCGACGCTCGTCGTGCGCAAGACATGGGCCAATGCGCAAACGACCAACGCGGTCACCGTCGCGACCAGCGGCCTGATCAACAACGCCACCCTGTCCTCGGTTGCGAACAGCGCGAGCGAGACCGACACCAACGCGGCGGTTACCGTCTATGCCGCCGAAAGCGCGACGCTGACCGAAAACTTTACCGTGGGCGACGGCGCCAACTATAATCAGTCGCTCGCCTGCACCGGCAATGCGACGGCGCTTTCGGGCAATGTGCTGACGGTGAACGCCGCCGATACCGCGATCGTCTGCACCTTCACCAACAGCCGCATCCAGCAGCAGCTCAGGCTCGCCAAGCTCTGGTCGGGTGCGACGAACGGCCACAGCGCGAGCGCGACGACGAGCGGCGGCACCGCCAACGCCAGTTTCAGCTCGACCGCCCCGACCGCGACCAACGGCAGCCTCGTCACGGTGCGCGCGGGCGACGTCGTGACCCTGCCCGCCGAAACCTATGGCGGCGGCGCGGTCGCCGCGCTCTATAACGCGACGGTCGAATGCACCGGCGGCAGCCCGCTCGCGAGCGGCGCTCCCGGCCGCACGCTGACGATCCGGGGCAATACGACGACGACCGTCTGCACCTATACCAACGCCTATGTTCTGCCGCTGTCGATCGCCAAGACCTCGGTCGCCTACAGCGACCCGCAGAACGGCACGACCAATCCCAAGCTCATCCCCGGCGGCTTTGCCGATTACAGCCTCGTCGTCACCGCGCCCTCGGGCACCAGCCCGACCAGCAACAGCGTCATCGTCACCGATGCGATCCCGGCGAACCTCGGCCTGTTTGTCGGCACCTATGCCCCCGGCCCCGGCCCGGTGCTTTTCACCGCGGGGGGCAGCGGGCTAACCTATGGCTTCACCAGCCTGTCCAGCACGGCCGACGATCTTGAATTTTCGAACAATGGCGGCACCAGCTGGACCTATACGCCCGTCGCCGATGCCAATGGCGTCGATACCGCGGTCACCCATGTCCGTATCCGGCCGAAGGGCGCGATGGCGCCCGGGTCGAGCTTCACGATCAACCTGCGCGCGCGCGTCAAATAGGGCCCCAGCAACAGCCGATTGCATTCTGTACCGAACCGTATAATGGCGCGATATGAGCACGCGCACCGCCTCGGACAGCAACGATCCCATCGTCGAAAGCCGCGACCAGCTCGCGGTCCCCATGATCAAGGGCGAAAAACCCAAGGACCGCTGGCGCATCGGCACCGAGCACGAGAAATTCGTCTATCGCACCGCCGACCACCGCGCGCCGTCCTATGACGAACCCGGCGGCATCCACGACCTGTTGATGGCGCTCACGCGTTTCGGCTGGGAACCGGTGATCGAGGGCGGCAAGGTCATCGCGCTCGCCGGCAGCGACGGCACCGTCAGCCTCGAACCCGCCGGGCAGCTTGAACTCTCGGGCGCGCCGCTCGAAAATCTCCACCAGACCTGCGCCGAGACCGGCCGCCATTTGAAGCAGGTGAAGGAAGTCGGCGCCGAACTCGGCCTCGGCTTCTTGGGGCTAGGCATGTGGCCCGACAAGACGCGCGCCGAACTGCCGATCATGCCCAAGGGCCGCTACAAGATCATGCTCGAGCATATGCCGCGCGTCGGCAGCATGGGGCTCGATATGATGCTGCGCACCTGCACGATCCAGACCAACCTCGACTATATGAGCGAGGCCGACATGGTGCAGAAATTCCGCGTTTCGCTCGCGCTCCAGCCGATCGCGACCGCGCTCTTCGCCTCCTCGCCGTTCACCGAAGGGCGGCCCAATGGCTATATGTCGTATCGCAGCCATATCTGGACCGACACCGACCCCGCGCGCACGGGCATGCTGCCCTTCGTCTTCGAGCAGGGCTTCGGCTATGAACGCTATGTCGACTATATGCTCGACGTGCCGATGTATTTCGTCTTCCGCGACGGCAAATATATCGACGCCGCGGGCCAGAGCTTCCGCGATTTCCTGAAGGGCGAGCTGCCCGCATTGCCGGGCGAGAAACCACGCCTCTCCGACTGGAACGACCATCTCTCGACCGCCTTCCCCGAAGTGCGCCTCAAAAGCTTCCTCGAAATGCGCGGCGCCGACGGCGGCCCGTGGAACCGCATCTGCGCGCTTCCCGCACTGTGGGTCGGGCTCCTGTACGACCAGGGTGCGCTCGATGCGGCGTGGGATCTGGTGAAGGGCTGGAGCATCGAGGAACAGCAGACGCTCCGCGACGCGGTGCCGAGCGAGGGCCTCGACGCCCCCGCGCCCGGCGGCGGCACGGTGGGCGAGCTCGCGCACCGCGTCCTCGACATCGCGGCGGCGGGCCTTGCAGCGCGCGGCGAGGTCAATTCGATGGGCGATAACGAGGTCGGCTTCCTCGAACCGCTGCGTCGCATCGCCAAGAGCGGCAAGTCACCCGCGCACGATCTGCTCGACCGCTACGAAGGCGCGTGGGGGCACGATCTGTCGAAGATCTACGACGAACTCAGCTTCTAACGGACAATATCGTCCCGAAAGTGCAGCAATTGCGCAACACTGCTGACATGAAAGTCAGCGGTGTGCGCTTCCGTGATTGATTGCGCGCGCGTGGAAAGCCAAAGAGCCTTTGGTTTTTCCACTCTCCCATCGTCAACTCTGTTTCAGGAAGCTCGCCCATGCGCCATTTTCCTTCCGCTACCGCTATAGCTTTTGTCCTCGCCTCCGCGGCCTGGGCCGTCCCCGCCGCCGCGCAGGACACATCGACCGCCCCTGCCGCTGAAGACAGCGGCCTCGGCGACATCGTCGTCACCGCGCAGCGCCGCGAGGAAAGCCTGCAGGATGTGCCGGTGGCCGTCTCGGTGCTGTCGGGCAATACGCTCGACGCGATCACCTCGACCGGCTCGGACGTGCGTGTGCTCGCGGGCCGCGTTCCCAGCCTGAACATCGAAAGCTCGTTCGGCCGTACCTTCCCGCGCTTTTACATCCGCGGGCTCGGCAACACCGACTTCGACCTCAACGCCTCGCAGCCGGTCAGCCTCGTCTATGACGACGTCGTGCTCGAAAACCCGATCCTCAAGGGCTTCCCGATCTTCGACCTCGACCGCGTCGAAGTCCTCCGCGGGCCGCAGGGCACGCTGTTCGGCCGCAACACCCCCGCTGGCATCGTCAAGTTCGACACCGTCAAGCCCGGCAAGACCGGCGGCTATGCCCGCGCCAGCTATGGCCGCTATGGCACCACCCAGGTCGAAGTCGCGGCGGGTGCCGCCGACGACAACGGCTTCTCGGTCCGCCTGTCGACGCTGTTCCAGCATCGCGACAATTGGGTCGACAATGTCGCGACCACGAAGAAGAACGATCTTGGCGGCTATGACGACATCGCCGCGCGCCTTCAGCTCCAATATGAAAACGGTCCCTTCACCGGCCGCGTGACCGGGCAGGTCCGCATCTATGACGGCTCGGCGATCATCTTCCGCGCCAATACGCAGCTTCCGGGCAGCAACAAGCTCGTCGGCCTCGGCGGCGCGGGCACCGAATTCAAGCGCGACGAGGTGTATCAGGACGGGCTGAACTTCCAGAAGCTCAACACCTATAATGCCGGGCTGAACCTCGAATATGATTTCGGGCCGGTGACCGCTTACTCGATCACCTCCTACTGGAACGGCAATTTCCGCAGCCGCGGCGATATCGACGGCGGCTTCGGCAACCAGTTCGCGCCGGTCAGCGGGCCCGGGTTCATTCCCTTCTCGGCGCAGAGCCAGGACAATGTCCCCAGCCTCGACCAGTTCACGCAGGAAATCCGTATCGCGTCGAACAACAGCGGCGGGCTCGGCTATCAGTTCGGTGCCTTCTATTTCGACGAAAAGCTCGACATTTCGAGCTTCGAGTTCGAAAACCCGACCTCCGCGGCCCCGTGGGCGATCGCGACCCAGCGGCAGGACAGCGAAGCCTATGGCATCTTCGGTTCGGTCAACTATGCCTTCGACAATGGCTTCAAATTGCAGGCCGGCGCGCGCTACAACCACGATACGCGCGATTTCGTCGCGGCACGCCCGGTCGAAATGCGCCCTGGCTTCATTACCGCCCCGGACCCGAACACGCCGGTCCCGCCGCAGGCCGCAAAGGTCAAGGGCAAGCTGCTGACGTGGGACGCCAGCGCGACCTATGAGGCTTCGGACGCGGTGACGCTTTATGCCCGCGTCGCACGCGGCTATCGCGCACCGTCGGTACAGGGCCGCCTGACCTTCTCGCGCGTCATCTCGACCGCCGATCAGGAAGAGACGATGTCCTATGAAGCGGGTATCAAGACCAACTTCCTCGACAACCGCGTCCGCTTCAACCTGACCGGCTACTTCTTCGATACCAAGGATCTTCAGCTCACCGCCGTCGGTGGCACGTCGAACCGCGCGAGCCTGCTCAATGTCGATGCCAAGGGCCATGGCATCGAAGCCGAATTGCAGGCGGCACCGGCGAAGGGGCTGACCTTCTCGATCGGCGGCGCATGGAATGTGGCCAAGATCGATGACGCCAACGCCTTTGTCGCGGGCTGCTCGGCGCCGTGCACCGTACTCGATCCGCCGCGCGCGGGCAGCCCGGGCATCTTCTCGATCGACGGCAACCAGCTGCCGCAATCGCCGAAGTGGACGCTCAACTGGACTGCGGGCTATGAATTCCCCGTCGGCAACGGCGCGGTCTACGCCTTCACCGACTGGTATTATCGCTCGAAAATCCAGTTCTTCCTCTATCGCTCGGCCGAATTTTCGGACGACAAGCTGCTCGAGGGCGGCGTTCGCATCGGCTATCGCACCGACCGCTTCGATATCGCGGCCTTCGGCCGCAACATCACGAACGACGCCTCGCCGACCGGCGGGATCGATTTCAACAATCTGACGAGCTACGTCAACGAACCTCGCATCTATGGCATCGAAGCGAGCGTGAAATTCTGAGAAAAAAGGCGGGCGCGTTTATCGCGCCCGCCCGTTTCAGGCCACCGGCCCGATGCGCGGGTCGGGCTCGAGCCGGATCAGCGGGCGCGCGCGCCCGGTGAGCTTCGCGAAGAAGCGGGGCACCGGCGCATTTTCCTGCGCCCAGTTCCAATAGGCGACATAGGCGGGATCGGCGAGGAGATGCTTCTCCTCGGTCTTCGCGCGCCAGTAATAGACGCCGCTGACGAGACCCAGCAGGATGACGTTCCGCGCGCCCTCGACCCAGCCGCCGGCGGTGACGAGGAACGGCATCGCGCCGACCCACCAGCTCAGATTCTTCGAGATATAGGCGGGGTGGCGCGTGAGGGCATAGGGGCCGTGCGTAATCACGCCGCGATGCGTCAGGTTCGAGAAGCGGATCCCGAAGGCCATCGTTGCCCAGCTGTAAATCGCGGTCAGCCCGACAAGTATGAGCGCCCAGACGATCATCACATTGTCATGGCCCTCGAGCCAATAGCCCCAGTCGGATCCGTTGACCTGATAATCGAGCGGACCGCCGTTCATCAGGATGAAGGGCGGATAGCAGACGAGCGCTGCGACCCACGCCATGCCATAGGGATTGGCGGTGCGGATATGCGCGTCGAGCGGCTTCAACGTCAGGATATAGCCGACCGTCGCGATATGGACGTCGACCAGATAGAGGAAATTGATCGCCCACAGCCCCGTCATATAGGGATTGGCGAGCACCTCGCTCATCGGAACGGTCACCAGCGACGAGAAATTGCCCGGCACGATCGAGAGCATGAAGGCGGTGAAAAAACCCTTCACCCCCCACGCGCGCAAATGATGGCCGATCGCACGGCCGTCGACGGGCTGACCCGGCGCGATCAGCCAGCGCCCGAATTGCCAGCAGCCATCGCGCGGTTCGGTCATGCGGCGATCGAGCCACAGCATGTAGGGTACCGAGACGAGCAGCAGCCACGGCGCGACGGTTTCGAGCAGGTTCATCGAGAAGGCGTAATTGCCCTCCCAATAATAGCGCATCGTTGCATAGATCAGCGCGATCAGTCCCCACGTCGCCCACATGCCGGCGAGCTTGGTCAGGCTGATATCGATGGTCTCACGCCAGGGGCGGCGCAGCGCCCAGTCGATTCCGGTCGACGGATTGCGGTGCACCTTGTCGACCAGCACCGACCACAAGACCATCGGCAGGCCGCAGGCGAGGACGCTGGCGATCGCCGAATTGGGGCCGTCCATCGGACCGCGACCCCAATCGATGCCGAGGAAGCCCGCTATCTGCGGCGCGAAACGCGCGATCAAAAGATAGCTGACAAGGCCGGCAAGCCCGACGATGCCGACGCCGGCGCTGACCGCCGAACGCGGACGGACGCCGGCCGGGGTCGACTGGCCGGTGGGCGATTCGAGGGCGCCGGATGGAGCGGATTTGGCCATGATATTCACCCGCTTAGCCCTAGCTAAAAATGGTAAGCAAGCCGTCAATGAAATTGGCCGATTCGCGCGCTATTTACTGCAAAAATGGCAGTATTTACCGGCACTGACACCGTTCACCGCACGATGGTTTCGACTCGGCCCGAGTCGCGTCCCAAAGATTCGCGGAGTCGCCCTGCGGCTGATAAGGCGCCATCCAAGTCGGGGCGGAGGGCTCCATTTAAACATAAGACGGGGTCGTAACTTGTCTTCCAAAACGACGGGCCTGCGCCATTGGCGCCAGCGCTTCAATGCGCTGTTCCAGGACCATGAAATTTTCGTTCGCACGCACGGCCATGTACGGTTTCTGCGTGTCAGTGCGGTCTGGCAAAAGCGCGTTGCGCTGATTGCCGGGCTCGTCCTGCTGGCCTGGGCCGGCGCGACGCTCGCGATTCTCGTCAACCAGCTGCTCACTTCGGGTGAGCGCGCTGCCGTCGCGCAGCAACAGGCAGCTGCTGCTGCGTCCGAAGCACGCATCGCGAAATATCGCGACAATGTCGCCGAGACCGCCGCCGATCTCGAAGACCGGCAAGAGCAGCTTGAGGAATGGTCGAAAGCCCATTTCGGCGTCGAACCCGCCGCGGTAACACCCGGGGCTCACACCGACGGCGCGACGCCGGTCGCCGAAAAGGTTCCGCTCAAGACCAGCGCGGTGATCGACCCGAACCTGCCGCCCGAAGCGCAAATCCTCGCGCGCCTCGAAGCACGCCAGGAAGATTTCGCGACCCGCCTGCTGACCGCCGTCAACGAACGCGCGGCGAAGGCCGAAGGCGCCGTCGCCAAACTCGGCATGAATCCCGCCGCACTGGTTCGCAGCGCCGCGACCGGTCGCGGTGGTCCGTTCATCCCCTATCGCAGCCACACCGGCCGCGCGAGTTCGCTCGGCAAATCCTTCGCCGCACTCGAAAGCGCGCTGTTCCGCATGGAAGTGCTCGAACGCACGCTCGTCGCGATCCCGTCGGGCCAGCCCGCCAATGTGCTGATGCTTTCGTCGAGCTTCGGCTATCGCAGCGATCCGTTCACCGGTGCCGGCGCGATGCACGCGGGTCTCGATTTCCCCGGCCCGATGGGCACCCCGATCCTCGCCGCCGCTCCCGGCCGCGTCGTCTATGTCGGGCAGAAGTCGGGTTACGGCAATGTCGTCGAGGTTGATCACGGCCAGGGCATCCTGACCCGCTACGCCCATTTGTCGGGATTCACGTCGAGGGTTGGCGCACAGGTCGCTGCTGGCGAGCAGATCGCCAAAATGGGCTCGACCGGGCGTTCGACTGGCAGCCACCTGCATTTTGAAGTTCGTTTGAACGGTGTCGCGGTCAACCCGCGCCGTTTCCTGGAGGCCAAAGCCGATGTTCTCGAAGTCAAAGACGACGCCCGACAGCGAGTCGGTTCCGTCGCTGCCGTCCGTGGTGCCCGCTAAGATGGCAACCGGCGCGCGTCATACGACCTTTTCGATCCTCGGATCGGACGTGGTCGTCACCGGCAATGTCTCGGCCAGCGTCGACCTGCACGTCGACGGCAAGATCGAGGGCGACCTGAAATGCGCCAACCTCGTCCAGGGTGAGGCGAGCGAGATCAAGGGCTCGGTGGTCGCCGAAACTGCGAAGATCGCGGGCCTGCTCGACGGGGCGATCGAAGCCAAGACGCTGATCGTCCACGCGACCGCCCGGATTACCGGCGACGTGATCTACGAAAACATCACGATCGAAAATGGCGGCAAGGTCGAAGGCAAGCTCAGCCATCGCCGCCATGGCGCGGCCAAGGCGCCGCCGCCGCTCGAAGTCGTCGAGAACAAGGCGGTCGGTATCTGACCGGGAGCGCCGCGCCCGCGCGCAGCGCTCAATTCGTTATCGCGATCTCGCGGTCCTGCGGGAGTGCGGGTACGTCATGGTGCCGCTCGACAACCACCTTGTTGCGACCGCCGCGCTTCGCATCGTAGAGCGCACCGTCGGCCAGCCGGTAGAGCTGCTGGAAATCGCAGGCGGGTTGCACTTCGGCAACGCCGACGCTGGCGGTGACCAGCCTTTCGCCGACCGCCTCCTTGTGATCGCAGGCCGCGATCCCGCGCCGCACGCTTTCGGCAAAGCGGCCGAGGATGATCCCCTCCATCCCGATCGTCAGCAGGCCGAACTCCTCGCCGCCGAGCCGGGAAACGGTGCACATCGGCCCTTCCCACCGCTCGATCCGGCGCGCGATGCCACACAATACGACGTCGCCCGCATCGTGGCCGTAGATGTCGTTGATCGATTTGAAGCGGTCGATGTCGACAAGCAACAAGGCGGCAGGCAGATTGTCCGCCCGCGCGCGTTCGAGAAGCGGCGTCACGCTGTCGACGAAGCCGCGCCGATTGGGCAGGCCGGTCAACGGGTCGCGCCGCGCGAGTTGCTGCGCCTGCGCTTCGGCGGTGCGCGCATGGTCGCGTTCGATCCGGAGATCCGCGAGCCGGCGCGTCGCGGCGGCGGCGAGCCACAGCGCCTGCCAGGTCGCCGCGACGAGCACGAGCAGCTTAGATCCGCCGCCCCAGAAGCTGTCCTCGACGTCGACGATATGGATGAAGGCGAGCATCGCCATCGGCAGGCCCCACGCGGCGAGGAAATCGCGCGCCTCGACCGAACCGCGTCGCCACGCCCGGCCGAGATAGACGGCAACGATCAACAGGTCGACGATGATGACCAGACCGAGAATATCGGCCAGCGGCCCAAGACTGCCGCCGCGGATCAGCGCAAGCGGGATGCCCGCAAGCCCGACCCCGAGACCCAGGACGAGCACGGACGTCCTCAGCCCGCGGGATACCTTGCCGCGATCGACCGCCGTCGCCGCGCTCATCGTCGCGAGCGCGATGGCGAGACAGGCGAGAAAGGTACAAATCTGCGCCGACACGGTGCCGGCCATTCCCGGCAGAAGCGCGAGATGGATTTGCGACCAGAGGCCACCCCACAGCAGCATCGTGCCCGACCATGCTGCCTGCCACGCCAGATATTGCCGGCGCACCGCGAAAGCGAGCGACAGGCTGTAAATGCAGCTGATCAGGAGCAAGGTGAGCGCGGCACCGACGGCAGCCGCCATGCCCGCCGACTGCATCCCTGCTTCGCCCTTCGGAAGGATGCGGGCGCGGACGAGCTGGTGACTCGAAAGACCATCGAAGCGCATCGTGACCGCGGTTAGCGGCACGCCGCGGTCGGGGGCCTCGAACAGGATCTGGCCGCCGGCGCGCCAATGCGGTCCATAATTGCCCGCGCGCACCTGCTGCCAGCGGGTTGCGCCGTCGGCGTAGGAAAAAGCGACTGCGAGCCGGTCGAACCGCGAATGATGGACCATGAGCGCGACGTCGTCGCGCCGGGCGCCCGGCCCATCGAGCGGAGCACGAAGCCACAGGCTTTCCTGCTGATAATCCGCCGGGGTTCCGCTGCACGAAAAGCGAAGCGCCGACAGATGATGGTCGGGATCCCCCGCTGCGCTCGCTGCATGGCAAAGGTCGCGGTCGACGTCGAGCGGCGTGGCACCAGCGGGAGCCGTCCAGAGCGCGCAGACGAGGATCGTGAAGCCGAGCGCCAGCCGGCCGCACAGATTCGCCACAAGATCGCCCGCCCCGTTCATCCCCGCCCTATCGCACCAATATGTTAGGAAATGTATATCATCATACGGAAAACCGCGCCTCAGCGCCGGTCGGCGCGGCCGATTCGCATCCGCACGTCGATCCGGTCGCCGAGCCCGACGCCCTCCGACCGCTGCACGGCGACCTTGATCGGCAGCAGGTAGGTCCCGTCGCGCGGGAAAAGCGATGTCGTAAACTCGGTTGTCCCGATCGTCGCGACCACGGGCACGACACCCCAGCCATAGCTTTCGGATAGCGCCGCGTAGCGCACTTCGCCGACAAGATGTTCGGGGACCGGCGCGAACAGAAAGGG
>NZ_DASWTD010000155.1:0-1501 GCF_036402335.1 Sphingopyxis sp.
GACCGGTCGAGGAACATCTCCTCGTCCGCCACCAGCCGCGCGGCACTTTCGGGCCATGCAAGTGCCTCCAGCCCCGCCTCATAGGCCGCGCGGTCGTGAAACCAGATCTCGGTAATCGAGTCGTAATCGAATTGCGGCGTCCCGGCGAAGACGAAGCCGCCCTCCTTCGCGACATAGTTGCGCCGGTACGCGATGATCCCGGGCATGAGTTCAAGGATCAGCGGCGCATGGCGTGTCTCGTAATAGTTGACGAAGGCGGCGCGATCGATGTCGGCGCGCGCCTTGAGCAGAGAGATGACCTTGAATCCGCTGCTCATGAATTGACGCGCATGATGTCGCGCGCGGCGATCCAGCCAAAGGTCATCGCGGGGCCAAGCGTCGCGCCAGCCCCCGGATAGGTCCGCCCCATTGCCGCCGCCGAAACATTGCCGACCGCATAGAGCCCCGCGATCGGCTTTCCGTCCTCGCCGAGCACGCGCGCCTTCTCGTCGGTCATCAGCCCGCCATTGGTGCCGAGATCGCACGGATAGATCGCGATCGCGTAGAACGGGCCGCGCTCGATCGGCGCGAGCGTCGGGTTGGGCGCCACCGAGGCGTCGCCATAGTGCCGGTCATAGGCAGATTGCCCGCGCCCGAAATCGGGATCCTCGCCGCGGACGGCGGACTCGTTGAAGCGCGCGACGGTGGCCGCGAATGCCTTGGGATCGACGCCTATCTGGCCCGCCAGCCCCTCGACCGTGTCTGCTTTCTTGAGGATCTTGCGCATCGGCTGAGGGATCCGCGAATCCGCCGATGGCTTGCCTGCTATCATCGGCCCGAGCATGTACTTGCTGCGATAGCGCGCATCGAAGACGAACCACGAGGGGACCGTCGGCGCTTCCTCGCGGTTGCGGCGGTGCATCTCACCCCCGGCAACGTGGTAGGACGCCGCCTCGTTCATGTAGCGCTGGCCCGCCTGGTTGACGATGATCGAGGAGGGCAGCGCGCGCTCTACGAACATGATCCGCGCGCGGTCCTCGCCCTCGAGCATGAAGCCCGGGCCCCACCAGGCTGAATCCATCAGCCCGGTCGCGGCGCCCGCTGCCATTCCCGCCTTGAGCCCGTCGCCCATGTTGCTCGGCACCCCTGCGCTCCAGTCGGCCGATGCGGGCTGCGGCGAATATTTGGCACGTAGCGCCGCATCATGGTCGAAGCCCCCGCTCGCCAGCACCACGCCCTTGCGTGCGCGGACCTCGATGCGCTTGCCGTCGCGCTCGATCACGGCGCCCGTCACGCCGCCCTTGCCGTTCAGCAGCGATGTCATCGGCGCATTGAGCCAGATCGGAACCCGTTTTTTGTCGATCGAAAGTTTGAGGCGTCCCACCAGCGCGTTGCCGCCGGTGAGCCGCCGCGAGCGCTTCGTCCTGAAGCGCCAGGGCAGGTCGAACATGTATTTGAGCATCAGCTTGAAGAGCAGAGGCTTGGCGCCGGGGCTCATCGTGAGCAGCAGCTTGGCTTCCTC
>NZ_DASWTD010000156.1:0-1997 GCF_036402335.1 Sphingopyxis sp.
CACAAGGCTGACCTTTACTGACCTTTGGACAATGTTGCAGCGGCAGCGGCAGCTCTTCCACCCCATAGCCGACATCCGCACCGGCCTTAGGGCTGTCCCTTCGGATCCAGCCGCTCGCATAGCTCGTTCACCCTGTCGCGCAGTTCGTGAAAGCGCAGCTGGTCCAGCTTTTCGTGCAGCCGCATGATCTCGAGTTCGGCGCGCAGGTTGATCTCGTAATCCAGCTTTTCGGTCAGCCGATCCTTCGCTGCCTGCCGGTTCTGGCTCATCATGATCACCGGCGCCTGGATCGCCGCGAGCATCGACAGCATCAGGTTCAGGAAGATGAATGGAAAGGGATCGAAGGCGAGCCCGAGGCTCGCAAGCGCCTTCGAATTGATCAGCATCCATATGAAGAGCACGAGCGCGAAGGCGATGATGAAGCCCCACGACCCGCCGACCGCCGCGACCCTGTCGGCGAGCCGTTCGCCGAAGCCTGCCCGCTCAGCGGGATCGTCGTCATCGTCGTCGGCGACTTTCTTGCTGGTCGGCGCCCGCTCGGCGATCGCGCGAATGACACGCTGTTCGCCCTCGTCGAGCTCGTCATAGGCGCGGCCGAGCAGCCGCAGCGACAGGTCCGAAATCTTCTCTTCGCGGTTCATCCGCCTTACCCGATCCAGCGCCAGATCCCGGCGACCATAAACCCGAGCGCGCCATGCGCCCAGGTCGCGGCGAGCCACAGCACGATCCCGCCGAACAGCGCATGCGGCCGCGGGATCGTGTCGCCCCACGGCGTCGCGCCGCTCAGCTGCCGCGCAAAGGGAATAAAGCTCGTCCGCGCCGCCCAGTGGCGCCACGCATCGCCCATCAGCCGCGCCTTCTTCACATCCTGTCCGGCCGAGCCGACGAGCGCGAGAAAGACGATCATGCCCGACAGGACGATCTGCGCCCCGGTCGGCACCACGATCGCATGCGCGATTCCCCATAGCGCAAACCCCCACATCATCGGGTGCCGCGTGATCGCGAAGACCCCGCGCGGCGCGCCCTGTGCGGCAAAGGCGGCGTTCGGCGCGGGCAGCGCCGGATTGCCGATCAGCGACCCCATGAACAAGATGCTGGCGAACAGCACGAGCAGCGACGCGAGCGCCCATAACCCGTCGCCGACCACCCATAACGGCGGCTCGGGCGGCATGCCGCGCCACGCCTGGATGACCATGATGAAGGTCGCGATCGCGACGATCGAATAGACGATCTGGAACGCGCGCTCGCCCATTCGGTCGGCAAGCGGCGCGCGCAGCGGATGCGACAAGGCGAAATGCGTACCAACGAACAGGACGCACGTCGTGACCAGCAGCGACATCGGTTGCATTGGGAACCCTCTCCTTCTCCCTTCCCCGGTGCCGCGCGCTGGTCAGACGCGGCGTTCAGCGATCATAGGCCTTGGGCAGTGCCCCTTCCTGCGGCGTCCGGTAACGGTCGCGCAGACGGTCCTGCCGCGTCGTCAGCGATTGCGCCTTGCCGTCGATCCACACCGCGGTCGGACGACTGCCGAGTTCGAGCGGATCATTGTCCCAGATCACGACGTCACCGGCGCGACCCGGACGCAGCGAGCCGATGCTGGCGTCCATGCCGACCGCACGCGCGGGCACGCTGCTGATCGATGCGAACGCCTGGTCCCATGTCAGCCCGCTCGCACCCGGAAGCCGCGACAGCCCGACGAGGTTGCCGGCATATTGCGTGGCATAGCCCATTTTGTGCGCATCGTCGTCGTCGAACACCCCGACCGACACATCGACCCCCGCGGCTTTGAGCCGTCCGGCGTTCGACTGCGTCGCGCCAAGCTGTTCAAAGCTCGACGGCAGATCGGAAAGCGGCGAGACAAGAACGGGCACCTTGGCTGCCGCGATCTCGCGCGCAACAAGCCAACCTTCGGTCGCACCGACGAGGACGAGCTTCAGCGCGGAGAATTCCTGCCGCAGCTTCAGCACATTGACGATGTCGGCGGCGCGGTCGACGCG
>NZ_DASWTD010000157.1:0-3639 GCF_036402335.1 Sphingopyxis sp.
GACCAGCGCGAGCCAGTCGCGTGCCGCCGCGACCGCGGGGCTTTCGGCAGGGGCGGCCGCAGGCGGTACGGCGGGCGTATCGGCGCTTCCGGACATCGACGTGAAAGCGAGCAGGGCAAAAGCAAACGACATGAACAAACCTCCGGCTATCCAGCCGGACCGCCGCCCCATGCGGCGCGCCTCGACCGATGCCGCCCTTTCTTCCACGCCGGCCGTCGGCACGGCTTCCCCCAAAGCCTTGTCCCCGATTATTTCGGGGGTCCGATCTTCGATGTCGCGTAGCTGCCGCGCCGCCTCGCGGCTGCTCGACACCGCGAGCTTGCGCCGCGCGTCGCGCAGCCGCTCGTTGATCGTGTGCACCGACAGCCCCAGGTGGCGCGCCATCGACTTGGCGTCATAGCCACTGACCAGCAGGCGCAGCGTCTCCTTCTCCTTTTCGGTGAGCGCCTGGATTCCGGCTGTCGTCACGTCTGCACCTCGCTCCACCGGCCTAACCTAAGGCCCGCCCGAATCACGGTCACCCCCAAATAATTCGTACCTCCAAACGACGGCGAAGCGGCTATGCTGCGGCGATGGCCGCCCCCTATCATCCTCCCGTCAAACGCTCGGTAACGATCGCCGGCCATCCGACCTCGATCAGCCTCGAGCCGGTCTTCTGGGACGCACTCGAAGCCGAAGCCGCGCGGCAGGCGCTTCCCGTCAACGCGCTCGTCGCACGGATCGATGTCGAACGGATGGAAGCCGACGACCCGCCGAACCTGACCTCGGCGATCCGGCAGTGGTTATGGCGGCAAAAGGAGCGGGGGGATTGACGGAGAATGACGCGGGCTTCGACCCCGCCACCCTCGCCTTCTATTCCAAGGAAGCGCCCGACTATGCGGCCAGCGGCCCCGACGGCACGAGCCGGTGGCTCGCGCCATTTCTCGACCGCCTGCCTCCCGGCTCGCGCATCCTCGAACTGGGCTGCGGGAGCGGACGTGATGCCGAAGCGATGATTCGGGCCGGCCACAATGTCGATCCGACCGACGGGATCGCCGAGATGACGGCGCAAGCCAGCGCCCGGATCGGGCGGCCTGTCCGCATCATGCGTTTCGACGAGTTGGAAGCGATAGAAGCATATGACGCGATATGGGCGCACGCGAGCCTGCTGCATGTCCCTCGCCCCGCGCTCCCCTCTATTCTGGCTCGTATATTCAACGCGCTAAAACCCGGCGGGATACATTTCGCAAATTACAAGGCCGGCGGCGTCGAAGGACGCGACTCGATGGGGCGCTATTTCAACTACACGGACCGGCCGTTCCTGCTCGAAGCCTATGCTGCCTCGGGCGCTTGGCATATCGACCGCATCGAAGCTTATACGAGCGGCGGATATGATGGCGGCCAAGGTCCTTGGCTTGCCATCGAGGCGCATCGGAAGATTGCCTGAAGGTCTCTAGACGAGAATTGCCTTCGCCACCGCATGGCCGAACGCCGCGCCCTTGTCGGGCGCATGATGCAGGAACAGCGACGGCTCGATCAGTTCGAGCTCCATGATGTGCAACCTGCCCGCCGCATCGCCGACCATGTCGACGCGCGCATAGACAGGCGGCGCCGGCGCTGCGGCCAGCGCCGCGGCCGCCAGCGTCTGCGACGCATCGTTCGCAGCCCACGGTTCCTCGCGTCCGCCGAACTGCTCCTGCACGCGGAAGTCGCCCGATGCGGGGCGCTTCACAATCGCGTGGCTGAACTTGCCACCGAAGAAGAAGAGCGAATACTCACCCTCGGTAAGGATGCCCGCCATCAAAGGCTGGACGAGGCGACGTTGTCCTTGCGCGTCGGCGGGAATCGGATCGCCGGGCGCGATACGATGCGTGCCGTCGGCGCCGCCCGATATCGCGGGCTTGATCACCATTTCGGCGGCGTCGAGGCCGGCCATCGCTTCGGCGAGGCTCGCCTCGTCGAGCGCGGCAACCTCGACCGTCGGCACGACCGCAACACCCTTTGCGCCCAGTTCGGCAAGATAGGCCTTGTCGCTGTTCCAGCGCAGCACGGGCACCGGGTTGACCACCGGCAGCCCGTCGCTTTCCAGCCGGTCGAGCAGCGAATACCAGCCCGCAACGTCGCGCTGATAGCCCCATGCAAAGAGCGGCAGGACCAGATCATAACCCGCGAGGTCGCCCGGACCGGTCCACGCGCGCTGCTCGACGATCAGCCCCGCAGCGGTCAGCGCCGCCGCCTTGCGGGCAAAGGCGGGCTGCCACTTCTCGTAATAGTCGGGCGCCGGGACAAGGATCGCGACGCGGGGCTGGAACGGCATTACCTTCCCAGCAACCCGCGTGCCTGCCCGGCGATGTGCGACAGCATCGCGCCGTTCGGGTTCGGGATCATCCGCGCGCGATCGACCGTCGCGCGGAATTGCTCGACCCGCGGTGCATGGTCGGCAAGCCATTTCGTCACCGCCGTGTCGAGATCGCCCTTCGGCAAGCCCGCGAGGAAGGTCAGCCGCATCTGCTGGAAATCGCGCGCCAGGCTGTTGACCAGCAGGCGTTCCCACGGATCGGCGGGGCTCATATGCGCCGCCAGCGTCTGCGCCCAGTCGAGCCCGAGCGCTTCGCCGAGATGGGTGAAGGCGTGCGTCACCGCAATCTCGTCGTCGCCGCGCCGTTCGGCGAGGTCGACGATGCCGATCGCGCCGTCGGTCTTGAACAGACGGACAACCGATGTGGTCAACGCCTCGGGTGCTCCGGCATCGAGCAGTTGCTGCTCCAGCATATCCCACTGGCGCTTGACCGACGGGCTGAGCAGCGCGTCGACACCGGTCGTCAGCCGGTCGACCCCGGGTTCGAGGCGTGCGACGACCGGGCCCGGCTGCGACAGCGTCTGGGTGACGCGCAGCAGGTCGGCCATTTGCGACGTCATGGCGGACGACGCCTGCGCGAAAAGCGACAGGCGGACGCTCTCGTCGATCTTCGCATCGTCGAGCGCGTCCCATATCGCCGGCATTTCGAGCAGCCGCTCGACCGCGACGAACGCCGCGGCGATGTCGCCGAGCGCGCAGCCTTCCTCTTCGACCAGTTCGAAGGGATGGACGATGCCCATGCGGTTGATGATGCGGTTCGCGATCTTGGTCGCGATGATTTCGCGGCGCAGCTGGTGATCAGCGATCGCCTGCCCGAAGTCGCGCTGCATCTCGGCGGGGAAGGCGGCGGCAAGATCGCTCGCCAGCGCCGGGTCGTTCGGCAGGTCGCTATGCTCGATCGCGTCCTGCAGGGCGAGCTTCGCGGTCGACAGCAGCACCGCGAGTTCGGGACGCGTCAGCCCGCGCCCCTCGGCCGCGCGGCGAAGGAGTTCGTCGTTCGCGGCGAGCCCCTCGACCTTGCGGTCGAGCCGGCCCGAGGCCTCGAACGTCTCCATGATCCGCACCAGCGACGGCACCGCCGCCGAGCCGCCCTTTTCGGCGATCGACAGCGCGAGCGCCTGCAATCGGTTGTCCTCGAGCACCAGTTCGGAGACATTGTCGGTCATGCGCACGAGCAGCGCGTCGCGGTCGTCCTGCGACAGGCGCCCTTCGGCCATCTCGCGGTTCAGCGCGATCTTGATATTGACCTCATTATCCGAGCAGTCGACGCCCGCGCTGTTGTCGATGAAGTCGGTGTTGAT
>NZ_DASWTD010000158.1:0-2368 GCF_036402335.1 Sphingopyxis sp.
GATCCGGGCAATCTGGGCACGATCCTGCGCACCGGCGATGCGGTGGGCGCGGGCGCGCTGATCCTGGTGGACGAATGCGTCGACCCGTTTTCCACCGAGGCCGTGCGCGCCAGCATGGGGGCGCTGTTCACGGTGCCGATCGTGCGAACGCCGTGGACGGAATTCATCGCGTGGCTGCGCCAGGGTCCGGGGCAGTTGGTGGGACTGAGCCTCCAGACCGAGGAAGGCTATCGCGATGCGCCCTATGCCGCCCCCACCTTCCTGCTGACCGGCAACGAGGCGCAGGGTCTGCCCGAGGATTACGAGGCGGCGTGCGACCTGCTGGTCAAGCTGCCGATGTGCGGCAAGGCCGACAGCCTGAACGCGGCGGTGGCGACCGCGGTGATGGCCTATGAGGTGCTGGCGCGGCACGGCCGCGGATGATCGCCGCGCTGGCAATCGCCGCGGCGACCCCGCCCGCCATCTACCGCGCGCTGGGAACCGAGCCGTTCTGGAACGTCGCGATCACCGGTCGCCGCGCGCGGATCGGCGAGCCGGGGCGGCGCGACGTGGTGGTGGCGGTCGATCACCCCGAACGCCGGCCGCGCGGCTGGCGCTGGCGGTCCCGGGCGCTGACGATCACGACCGAGCGGACTGCATGTAGCGACGGAATGAGCGATCGCGTCTATCCCGACCGTGTCACGATCGTCTGGCGCGGCCGGCGGCTGGAGGGATGTGGCGGGCACCGGCCCTAGGTCGGATCGACCCTCAGGCCCACGATCCGTTCATGCTGAGGAGAGGCTGAGCGAAGTCGAAGCCTCGTCTCGAAGCGCATGCTGGGAAACATGCCACCGATAGATTCAGGATCGTCCGGGAGACGATCCGATCTGGGCATCCCTTCGAGACGCCGTTTCGACAAGCTCAACGGCTCCTCAGGGCGAACGGAGGCGAATGTCGATCGGCCCTAGCGCCATCGCTATTCCGCCGCATCGTCCAGCGCTGCCAGCTTGGTGAGCGGGCGGGCGATCTGTTCGCCGACCGGGAGCGCCTCGATCGAGCGGTTGCCGGTGTCGACGTTAAGCGTCTCGAACCGTTTCGCGCTGGTCAGCACCTGGCTTTCGAGGCTGCCCACGAAGGCGTTATAGGCGCCCATCGCGGTATCAAGGTTCTTGCCGAGTTTCGACACATGCCCGCCCATCACCGCGAGGCGCGCGTAGAGTTCCTTGCCGAGCGCGGCGATCTCCTGCGCCTGCGCGGCCAGTTTTTCCTGTCGCCACACCGCCGAGACGGTGCGCGCGATCGCGATCAGGTTGGTCGGCGTGGCCAGTAGCACGCGGCGGTCGAAGGCGAAGTCCCACAATGTCGGATCATGTTCGAGCGCGGCGGACAGGAAATGTTCGCCCGGCACGAACATCACCACATATTCGGGCGCATCGGCGAACTGCGTCCAATAGGCCTTGGCTCCCAGCGCGTTGACATGCGCGCGCATCGAGGCGGCGTGCGCGGCGAGGCCCAGCTGGCGCTCGCCCTCATCCACCGCGCCGAACGCATCCTGGTAAGCGTTGAGCGATACCTTGGCGTCGATGATGAGCGACTTGCCGCCGGGCACGCGGACGATCGCGTCCGGACGCAGCCGGCCCTGCCCGTCCTCGGCCGCGACGCTGACCTCCATCTGGAAATCGGTGTGCTCGGCAAGGCCGCAGCTTTCGAGGACGTTGCGCAATTGCTGCTCGCCCCACCGGCCCCGCGCCTTGGGCGCGTTGCGCAGCGCGTTAACCAGCTTGGCCGCCTCGCCCGAGACGCGCTCCTGCCCGGCGCGCATCGCCTCGATCTGCCCATGCAACTGGCCGAAGGCATCGCGGCGCTCCGCCTCGATCTTTGCCACGCCTTCCTCATAGCGCAGCAGCCGGTCGTTGACGGGTTGCAGCAGCGCCTTCAGCCCCTGCCCGGCCTGTTCCTCCGACTGGCGCAGCCGCGCCTCGGCACGCTCCAGGAACGCCTTTTGCGCGTCGGTCAGCGCGGTCTGCGCCACTTCCTTGAAGCGCAGCGTCATCTCGTCCGCGGCGACCTTCAGGTCGGCGATGCGCTGCTCGGCGGCGCGACCCTCGGCGGTCAGGCGCGAGACGTCGAGGCGCGCGGCCTCGCGCTCGTCACGCGCCTGCGTCAGCTCTTCCCGGAGCGTCTCGGCTGCTTTCGCGCGCTCCTCCGCGGCGGCCAGATCGGTGATCGCGCGGCGAAACTGCTCGGCCTGCGCATCGCGGTCGGTGCGCAGCGCCGCGACCTCCCGCTTGCCCGCTAGCCAGCCGATGAGAAGGCCCAGTGCGACGGCGACGAGCGCGATGAGGAGATATTCGACCATGCGCGGAACATAGATCGAACGACGGCGTGG
>NZ_DASWTD010000159.1:0-11317 GCF_036402335.1 Sphingopyxis sp.
CGCCCGCGCAAGCTGTTGAAGGTCGCGGCCATATAGCGCCCGTCGAGGAACCCTGGCGCCGACAATTGCTGGAGCAGCGCCAGATAGCTGTCGTCGACGAACATCTTGAGGTCGCCGGCATGTTCGAAATCGACCTGTGCGGTGAAGAAGGTCACCGACTTTACCTTGTCGGCCTCGCCGCGCGCCGACAGCATCGCGAGCGTCGCGGCGAGCGTGGTGCCCGCGACGCAATAGCCGATCGTGTGGACCGCGGGGACGTCGAGCGTCTCGCGCACCGTGTCGATCGCGTCGACCTGCGCCGCGATATAATCGTCCCACACGATCTCGCTCATCGACGCGTCGGCCGATTTCCACGACACCATGAACACGCTGAGCCCCTGCTCGACCGCCCAGGCGACGAAGCTTTTCGCGGGGTTGAGATCGAGAATATAGAAGCGGTTGATCCACGGCGGGAAGATGACGAGCGGGACGGCGAAGACATCCTTCGTCGTCGGCGCATAGTGGATCAACTGATAGAGATCGGTCTCGTGGATCACCTTGCCCGGGGTGGTCGCGATATTGACCCCGACCTCGAAGGCGTCGGGATCGACGTGGGAGAGTTGCCCGCGCGACAGGTCGGTCAGCATATGCTTCAGACCCTTGAGCAGGCTTTCGCCGCGTGTTTCGACCGCGCGCTTGATGACCTCGGGATTGGTGAGCGCGAGGTTGGTCGGCGCCATCGCGTCGGCCATCGCTTTTGCGGCGAACTCCATCTTGGCGCGCGCCGCGGGATCGGGGCCGTCGAGCTGGCGTGTCGTCGCGAGCATCTGCTCGGCGAGCAGGCCATAGGTCTGGCGGATCATCGCGAACACCGGATTGGCGGTCCAGTCGGGATCGGCGAAGCGCCGGTCCTTCGTTGCTGCCTCAGGAATGGCCGGAGCCATCGGGTTCAGCGTTGCGAGCGAAGTCCAGAAGGCGACGCCCTGGTCCCACATCTTCGACGATTGTTCGGTCCACAGTTTCGTCGCCGGATTGTCTATCCATTTGGCGGGATCGAACAGTGCTGCGGCGCTGGCGTTGCCCTCGTTCGCCTGGCCCAGCGCATATTCGAGCATCATCTGTTGTGCGCGGCCGATCACGCTGGCCCAATGCTGCATGTCGTCGGGCGATGGCATGAAGGGATTCGGCGTTTCGATCGTGTCGTTCTTGCCCGTTTCGCTCATGCTCGTTCCTGCTGGTCAGTGCGGATATATTGCCTATAACAAGCCGCGATGCGGCTGGCGAGATTGCCGCGCGCGTCAATTCAACAAGTAACGCAAAGGAGTTGTTCTAGTTTCCCATGTCCGAAGATGAATTCTATCGCATCAAGCGCCTGCCGCCCTATGTCATCGCTGAAGTCAATGCGATGCGTGCGGCCGCCCGCGCCGCGGGAGAGGACATCATCGACCTGGGGATGGGCAACCCCGACCTGCCGCCGCCCGCGCATGTGATCGAAAAGCTGTGCGAAGTCGCGATGAAACCCGATGCGCACGGCTATTCGCAGTCGAAGGGCATTCCGGGCCTTCGCCGCGCGCAGGCCAATTATTACGGTCGCCGTTTCAACGTCGACCTCGATCCCGAAACCGAGGTCGTGGTGACGATGGGATCGAAGGAAGGGCTCGCGAGCCTTGCGACCGCGATCACCGGTCCCGGCGACGTCGTGCTCGCGCCGAATCCCAGCTATCCCATTCACACCTTCGGTTTCATCATCGCGGGCGCGACGATCCGCAGCGTGCCGACGACGCCCGACGAGAATTACTGGCGCGCGCTTGACCGCGCGATGGCGTTCACCGTTCCGCGCCCGTCGATCCTTGTCGTCAATTACCCGTCCAACCCGACGGCAGAAGCCGTCGACCTCGCCTTTTACGAGCGTCTCGTCGCGTGGGCGAAGGAGAACAAGGTCTGGGTCCTCAGCGACCTTGCCTATTCGGAACTTTATTACGACGGCAATCCGACGCCTTCGATTCTGCAGGTGCCGGGTGCGAAGGATGTCGCGATCGAATTCACCTCGATGTCGAAAACCTATTCGATGGCAGGCTGGCGCATGGGCTTTGCGGTCGGCAACAAGCGGCTGATCGCAGCGATGACGCGTGTGAAATCCTACCTCGACTATGGCGCGTTCACGCCGATCCAGGCGGCAGCGTGCGCGGCGCTCAACGGCCCACAGGATATCGTCCAGAAAAACCGCGACCTGTACCAGAAGCGCCGCGATGTGATGGTCGAAAGCTTTGCCCGCGCGGGCTGGGATATTCCGAGCCCCAAGGCATCGATGTTCGCATGGGCGCCGCTTCCCCCGGCGCTCAAGGAAATGGGCAGCCTAGAATTTTCGAAGCAGTTGCTGACCCATGCCAAGGTCGCGGTGGCGCCGGGCGTCGGTTATGGCGAGGATGGCGAAGGCTATGTCCGCATCGCGATGGTCGAGAACGAGCAGCGCATCCGGCAGGCGGCGCGCAATATCCGCAAGTTCCTCCAGATGCACGGCGTGAACACGCCATCGGTTGCCGCCGGAGGATGATGGACGCCGGCGCGATTGCGCAGACGATCCAGCTGTCGGTCACGCCGGTGTTCCTGCTGGTGGCGACCGGCAGCCTGCTCAACGTGATCGCGGGGCGGCTAGCGCGCGTCGTCGACCGCTCGCGCAACCTGATGGAGCGCTGGGCCGAGACCGAGGGGCAGGAGCATGAGCGCATCGTCGCCGAGCTGCGTATCGCCGACCGGAGGATGGGGATCATCAACAACTCGATCCTCTCCGCCGTCGCGTGCGGTATCGTCGTATGCCTGCTCGTCGCGCTGCTGTTCACGCAGGCTTTTACCGGCATCAACCTTGGCGTCGCGGCATCGTGGGCCTTTGCGGTGGCGATGCTGCTGCTGCTCGTCTCGCTGATCCTGTTCCTCGTCGAGGTCCGGCTGGCGGTGCGCGCGATCCATGTGCCGATGGAGCTGCTCGAGTTCGAGGAAATGGGCTGGAAGCGGCGGCGCGATCGGCGCTGATCGACACTGTGCGGCGGCCGGTCAGGGCGTGACGCTGGCCCGATAGGTCGGCGCCACGCGCTTCCGGCTTGCCTGCTCATAGGCATAGCCTGCCGCAAGCACATCGGCGTCGCGCCATTTCGCGCCGATAAAGGAGATACCGATCGGCAGGCCCTCGACCGCGCCCATCGGCACGGTCAGGTGCGGATAGCCGGCGACGGCGGGAAGCTGGCCCGTGCCGGGGCTGTTGTAGCTGTCGCCCTTTTCCAGGTTGCTCACCCACGCGGGGCCGTTGGTGACGCCGACGAGCAGGTCGACGTCATGCGTTTCCAGCAAGCGGTCGATACCCTCCGGCCCCGCAAGCCGCGCGGCTTTCGCGCTCGCGACGAGATAGGCCGGGCTGTCGAGACGGCCCTTTGTCTCGGCCAGTTCGAACGTCCCCTGGTCGAACCATTTGAGCTCTTCGGGCGTGGCCCTGTTGAAACTGATCAGGTCGGCCAGCGTTTTGGGTGTCGCGGCATTCGGCAGGCCGCCGAGATAGGCTGCCATGCCCGCCTTGAGTTCGGTCAGCAATATCTCGAACTCGGCGGCGCCGAGGCCTTCGGTGCCTTTGCGGCTGTCGGCGATCTCGACCACCGTTGCGCCCAGTCCCTCCATCTGTTTCACCGCGGCGTCGAACAGGGCGACGACATCGGCGCGATCGCCAACGCGGTCGCGCATCACCCCGATGCGCTTACCCTTCAGCGCATCGGGGGACAGCGCTGCGACATAGTCGGTCTTGCGCGTGTCGGCTTCCGCGGTCGCCGGGTCAGCAGCGTCGCTGCCCGCGATCGCGGTCATCACCGCCGCGGCATCGCGGACGGTCAGCGTCATCGGTCCCGCCGTGTCCTGGCTATGGCTGATCGGGACGATGAAGGTGCGGCTGACCAACCCGACGCTCGGTTTGAACCCAACGATGCCGTTGACTCCGGCGGGGCAGGTGATCGATCCGTCGGTTTCGGTGCCGATCGCGATCGGCGCGAGGCTCGCCGCGACCGCGGCAGCGCTTCCCGACGACGAGCCGCAGCTGTTGCGATCGAGCGCATGGGGGTTCTTGGTGAGGCCGCCGACCGCGCTCCACCCGCTCGTCGAATTGTCCGAACGGATGTTTGCCCATTCGCTAAGGTTGGTCTTGCCGAGGATGATCGCGCCCGCATCGCGCAATCGCGCAACCAGCGGCGCGTCACGGTTCGTGACATTGTCCTTCAGCGCCAGCGAGCCCGCCGTCGTGGCCAGCGGACCCGCAGCCTCGATATTGTCCTTGAGCAGCACGGGGATGCCGTGCAGCGGTCCGCGCGCCTTGCCCGCCATGCGCTCGTCATAGAGGCGCTTGCCTTCGGCGCTGATATCCGTTTGGGAAAAGGTCGCGATGACGGCGTCGAGCTTTGGCCCATAGTCGTCGATCTTTCCGATGCGGTCGAGATAGACGAGGCCCGTCAGGCTTTCGTAAATCTGACCGCTTTCCATCTCGGCGCGCAGCGTCGCGGCATCCTTGCCCTCGACCTCGGGGAGCGGTGGCGGCATCGCCATCGCGGGAGCGGAGGCGAGCAGGGCAGCGGAGGCGAGCAGCGAAATTTTTTGCATGGCGTGCAGGCTGGCAGCCGTAGCGGCAATTGCAAGCCGGGAATTTCGGCGTGACGCAATGGCGTTGACAGGAAGGGCGGCTCTCTGCTCCCATGGCGCCACGGGAGAAAAAGATGAGCCAGAATGACGCGATGGCGGCCGCCGCGACGGCGCCGGCGGGAGGCGCGGCGACGCCGGTCCGGCGAATGCTCTGGGTGTTGCTTGCAGTCTACATCCTGAACTTCCTCGACCGCCAGATCGTCAACATCCTCGCCGAACCGATCGCCCGCGACCTGTCGCTTTCGGACGCCGACATCGGATTGCTCACCGGGCTCGCCTTCGCGCTTTTCTACACCTTCCTCGGCATTCCGATCGCGCGCTATGCGGACAAGCCCTCCACCAACCGCATCGGGCTGATCTCGGTCTCGCTCGCGATCTGGTCGGGAATGACCGTGCTCTGCGGCATGGCGCAGAATTTTACCCAATTGCTGCTCGCGCGGATCGGCGTCGGGGTGGGCGAGGCCGGGTGCACACCCGCGGCGCATTCGCTGATCACCGACAGCGTCGAGCCAGCGAAGCGTGCGTCGGCGATCGCTTTTTACGGCCTCGGCATCCCGATCGGCAGCCTGCTCGGGCTGATCGTCGGCGGCCTGATCGCCGACCAATGGGGCTGGCGCGTCGCCTTCATGGTCGTCGGCGTTCCGGGCATCCTGCTCGCCCTCATCCTGCCGATGATGATCAAGGAGGTGCGCCACAAGGCGCCCGACGATACCGCCGCGTCCGCGGCCGAATTCAGTGTCGGCGGCGCGCTCAAGGAAGTCTTCGGCACCCGCGCCTTCCTGTACATCGCGATCGCCTCGTCGTTCACCGCCTTCCTCGGTTATGGCAAGGGGGTGTGGGCGCTGATCCTGTTCCAGCGCTCGCATGGCCTCAGCCCCGGCGAGACCGGGCTGCTGCTCGGCGTCGCGCTCGGTATCGCGGGGATTTTCGGGACGTGGCTCGGCGGTTATCTCGCCGACCGTTTCGGCAAGGTCGACAAGCGCCACATGCTCACCACCCCCGCGGTCGGCATGGCCATTGCCGCACCGATCCTGTTCGTCGGCTACTGGGTCGACGAATGGCACGTCGCGATTGCGCTGCTGTTCATCCCGACCGTGCTCAACGCCGCCTATTACGGGCCGACCTTCGCTTGCGTCCATGGGCTCGTCCGGCCGCAGGCGCGCGCGATGGCGAGTGCGGTGATGCTGTTCCTCCAGAATCTGATCGGCCTCGGGCTTGGGCCGCTATTGTTCGGGATCGCGTCGGAGATGCTGAAGCCGTCGGTCGGGGTAGAGAGCGTGCGCTACGTCCTTTATGGCGCTGCGTGGCTGGGCCTGATCCCCGCCTTCTTCTTCTGGCGCGCAAGCCTGCGGCTGAACCGCGAACTCAAGCCCGTTCAGTAAGGCGGATCGACCTTCGCGCGCTGGGCCTTCGCCGCGTCGATCCACCAATTGAGGTCGTCGGCGAAGCGCGGGAACAGCCGTTCGAGCTGCTTACCTTCGTCGCCGACGGGCTGGCCTTCGCCGTCGAAGGTCCTGCCGATGCGCGCGACGGGCAGGATCGACGAAATCACCACCATTCCCATCTCGCCCAGGATGTCGCGCCACCCCATCATCGCGCGCACCCCGGCGAAGGAGCCCGCCGAGTAACAGGCGATCGCGGCGGGCCGCCAGAACCATTCCTCGAGATAATGGTCGGTGAGGTTCTTCAGCCCCGGCTGCGGTCCCCAATTATATTCGCCGGTGACGAACAGGAAGCCGTCGGCGGCGCGGAGCTTGCCCGCGAGTTCTTCCATCGCCGCCGGTGCCTCGCCTTTGGGATATTCCTTGTACATGCGGTCGAGCATCGGCAGGTCCACGACCTTGGCGTCGATCAACTCGGCGCGGTCGCCGCGCGCGCCGATCGCATTGACGAGCCAGTTCGCGAGCTTCAGTCCCTGCCGGTCGCGGCGATAGCTGCCGTAAAATACGAGAATATGGCGCGACATACGGCTTCCTTATGGTCGGATGGTGATCGGGGTGCCGTCGGGCACAATATCCCATAGCTGCTTTATCTCGGCGTTCGACAGCGCGATACAGCCGTCGGTCCAGTCGCGCGCGATCGGCGGCCCGGGCCACACGTTTGGCTGGCCGTGGATGAAGATATCGCCGCCGGGCGAGCGCCCCCTCGCCTTGGCAAAGGCGCGGTCCGCGGCGTTGGGGTAGGAGATGCGCAGCGACAGATGATAGGCGCTCTTCGGATTGCGCCCGCTGATCCGGTATGTTCCCTCGGGGGTGCGCTCGTCGCCTTCGAACTGCTTGTGCCCCGTCGGCGCGTCGCCGAAGCGGATATTCCTGTAGCGCACGATCTCGCGGGTTCCGGCGTAAGCGATCAGCACGCGTTCGCTCTTGTCGACAAGCAGACGGTCCGCCTTCGTGCCAGCGGGCAGCGACGGCTGCGAACTCGCGGCCCCGCAGGCGGCGAGGAGCAGGCAGGCTGGAAGGGCGGTCAGACGCATCGCGCGACCCTACGACTTTGCGGGCGCCCGGCAAGTGGTTGCCAGTGCTGCGCCGCGGGCTAAGGTGGGGATGGGGGGATCGACATCATGACCATTTATCGTACGCCGGACGCGCGCTTCGAAGGGCTGCCCGATTGGCCTTATGCGCCCAAATATCTTGAGACAGCGGACGGCCTTCGCGTCCATTATGTCGATGAGGGCGCAGCCGACGCGCAGCCCGTCCTGATGCTGCATGGCGAGCCGACCTGGTCCTATCTCTGGCGTCATATGATCGGCCCGGCGACGGCGTCGGGTTTCCGCGTCGTTGCGCCCGACCTGATCGGCTTCGGCCGCTCGGACAAGCCGCTGGACCGCGACGCTTATAGCTATGCGGCGCAGGTCGCGTGGATGCGGCAATGGATCGAGGCGCTCGACCTGCAAAACATCGTCCTCGCCTGTCAGGACTGGGGTTCACTGATCGGCCTGCGTCTCGTCGCCGAAATGCCCGAACGCTTTGCCGGGGTCGCGCTCTCGAACGGCGGCCTTCCCGAAGGCCAGCCGGCACCGCGCGCCTTTGCGATCTGGCGCGCCTTCTCGCGCTACAGCCCGGTCTTCCCGATCGGCAAGATCGTCAAGGCGGGGGCGAAGCGCGAACTCAGCGTCGCCGAGATCGCCGCCTATGACGCGCCCTTTCCGACGCGTGCGTCGAAGGTCGCGGCGCGCGTCTATCCCTCGTTCGTCCCGCTAGGCGACAATGTTGCGGTTCCCGACCAGAAACGCGCGTGGACGGCGCTGGGGGCGTTCGACAAGCCGTTCCTCTGCTGTTTTTCCGACGGCGACCCGATCACGCGCGGCGGCGATGCGCTGTTCACGGGACGTGTCCCGGGAACACAGCGCGTCACGCACCGCACGCTGACGGGCGGCCACTTCATCCAGGAGGACGACCCGGCGGGCTTTGTCGCGGCGATCCGCGACGTTGCCGCCGCCAGCGTCAGTCGCTGAACGGATCGCGGATCAGGATCGTGTCCTCGCGCTCGGGGCTCGTCGACACGAGCGCGATCGGGGTTTCGATCAGTTCCTGCACGCGCTGGACATATTTGATCGCCTGTGCCGGCAGGTCGGCATAGCTGCGCGCGCCGGCGGTCGTTTCGTGCCAGCCGTCCATTTCCTCGTAGATCGGCTCGACCTCGGCCTGGTCCGCTGCATGCGCCGGGAAATAGTCGAGGATCTTCCCGCGGAGGCGATAGCCGGTGCAGATGCGGATCGTATCGAAGCCGTCGAGCACGTCGAGCTTGGTGAGCGCGATGCCGGTGACGCCCGATACGGCGCAGCTCTGGCGGACGAGCACCGCGTCGAACCAGCCGCAGCGGCGCTTGCGCCCGGTGACGGTGCCGAACTCATGCCCGCGTTCGCCGAGTTTCTGGCCGATTTCGTCCTCGAGCTCGGTCGGGAAAGGGCCGCTGCCAACGCGTGTCGTGTACGCCTTGGCGATGCCGAGCACGAAGCCGACGGCCGATGGGCCGAGGCCCGAGCCTGACGCGGCGGTGCCGCTGACGGTGTTCGAGCTGGTGACGAAGGGATAGGTGCCATGATCGACGTCGAGCAGTACACCCTGCGCGCCCTCGAACAGGATGCGCGCGCCGGCCTTGCGGACCTTCTTCAGGCGCTTCCAAACGGGCTGGGCATATTCGAGCACATAGTCGGCGATTTCGGTGAGGTCGGCGATCAGGCGTTCGCGGTCGATCGGCGGTTCGCCGAAACCCGCGCGCAGCGCGTCGTGATGCGCGGTCAGGCGGTCGAGCTGCGGTTCGAGCTTGTCGAGGTGCGCAAGGTCGCAGACGCGGATCGCGCGGCGGCCGACCTTGTCCTCATAGGCGGGGCCGATACCGCGGCCGGTGGTGCCGATCTTGCCGGCGCCCGCGGCGGTCTCGCGCAGCGCGTCGAGGTCGCGGTGGAACGGCAGGATCAGCGCGCAATTGTCGGCGATCGCGAAATTCTCGGGATTGATGGCGACGCCCTGGCCGCGCAGCTTGGTGATCTCGTCGCGCAGCGCCCACGGGTCGAGCACGACGCCGTTGCCGATGATCGACAGCGTGCCGGTGACGATGCCCGACGGAAGCAGCGACAGCTTGTAGACCTGCTCGCCGACGACGAGCGTATGGCCGGCGTTGTGACCGCCCTGGAAGCGGACCACGGCGTCGGCGCGGCTGGCGAGCCAATCGACGATCTTGCCCTTGCCCTCGTCGCCCCATTGCGACCCGATGACGGTAACATTTGCCATGATGCTGTCCTGCTGTACGGGGCCATTCTGACCCGGCGCGGCCTTAGCGGATTTGACCGGAGAGGCAAGGGTAGTGGCACGGTTGCGCCGCTCTTTCTGGCGGGGTAGCGAGGCGGAAAGAAGGATGACCGCAATGATCGAACCCGATGCTCCCTATCATGCGCATATCTATTTCGACGACGCCGAACGCACCGCCGCCACCGAATTGCGCGACATGTTAGGTCGCGATGCGGCGATCCTGTTCGTCGGCGACATGACCGACGGCCCCGCGGGGCCGCATCCGATCGCGCAATATGAGGTGCATTTTCTGGGTGCGGCGGTTCCGGCGGTCGTTGCGAAGATCGAGCCGACGGGGCTTCGCGCGCTGGTGCATCCGCTGACCGACGACGATCTGGCCGATCATACGACATTGGCGCACTGGATCGGCGAGCCGGTCGACCTCGATGTGACCGTGCTCGATCCGCCCGGAGTCAATCAGGGAATCCCGCGCTTCGGCGTATCGGACTTTTAGGCACGTGCACCCCGGCGAAAGCCGGGGCCCATCATATGAGGTCGCTATAGGCCCCGGCTTTCGCCGGGGTGCACATAGATCAGGCCTCGACCGGCCCATCCGGGCCGAGGATAAACCCGCAGCCGAGCGCGCGCGCATCGTCGCTTTCGGACAGCGCCGCGACGGTCTGCCAGTCGTCGGCGCGCAGGCTGGCGGCGAGCGCGGGATCGTGGCCAAGTGGCAGGAAGATACGGCGGTCGGCATCGTTCTCGGCGCCGAGGCCTGCATCGATCAACGGGTCGGGATAGAGCGAGAAGCCGACAGCCGATTCTTCCTGCTCGCCGACCGGGATCGAATAGCCGCCGCCCCGGCCGACTGCGTCGCCCTGTCCGGGCACGAAGATCTGGAAACCGAACCAGCTTTGATAGGCGAAGCCATGACGCTCGGTGGGGTCGAGCGTCAGCGTGACGCGGTCGCGGATCGGCGCGGCGATGGCTTCGAGCGCTTCGATGCGCGCGGTGAGAACGCCGGTCCTGTCGAAGGCGCGAAGGTCGGCAATCGCCTGATCGAACGGACCAGTGGCACGGAGCAGCGGCAGATAGGCTTCGGCGCCGAGCCGCGCCAGCGCGCCGGCATCCTTGGCGTCGAGCTCGTCGCGTAGCTGCTGGATATCAGCATCGACGGGAAGCGGGCCCGTCGTGAGCAGATCGACGACGTCGGGCAGGATGAAATCGATCGTGACAGGGCCGATCCCGGCGGCCTCGAGCGCATCGATCGCGACCATGACGATCTCGCGCGCTGCGGCGACGCTGTCGCTGCCGATCAGCTCGGCGCCGACCTGCAGCATCTCGCGTGCCGGTCGGAGCTGGCTGGCGCGCAGTTTGACGACTTGCCCGGCGTAGCAGAGGCGCAAGGGGCGCGGTGCCTTGGCGAGCAGCGAGGTCGCGATGCGCCCGACCTGCCGCGTGATGTCGGGGCGGAGCGCGAGCGTGCGCTGCGATACCGGATCGGTGAAGCGGAGCAGGTCGCGCGTCGAGCGCTCGTCCTCGCCGCCGAGCGTCTCGCGAAACTCGGCGAGCGGCGGCGACACGCGGCCATAGCCATGCGCGCGCATCGCATCGACGAGCGCGCGAGTGACGCGCGACGCGGCCTCCGCCTGTCGGGGGAGGCGGTCGCGCAAGCCTTCGGGCAGCAGGGCAGGGGCCTTGGTCATGGGGGCTCTCCTAGCCGGTGGCACGAACATACGAAAGCCCCTCCCCTTCAGGGGAGGGGTTGGGGTGGGGACTCACGGCGTAGCTCAAGGCCGATGGCCCCCACCCGCTGCGACTAGCGAGCAAGCTCGCAAGTCTCGCTGCCCTCCCCTGAAGGGGAGGGCGTGGTTTTGCCGCAACGTCCGCTCCCCACGCCAAACCAGCCGCTGCCGATCGCCCTCCGCCGTAAC
>NZ_DASWTD010000160.1:0-3876 GCF_036402335.1 Sphingopyxis sp.
TGGCCGAAAAGCCAGCAACCAGAGCTTCGGGCGGCTTTAAGCACTGGAATCTCCCTGTCGCGGAGCGATGGGGAGGTGGCAGCGCGTAGCGCTGACGGAGGGGCAATAGCGCAAGGTTACCGCCCCTCCACCATCCGCTTCGCGGACGGTCTGCCTCAACATCGCTGCGCGACAGGGAGGATTATTTCTCTGTACCACCCTCGGCCAGCAGGGCTTTTGCTTCCGCGCCCTGCCAGTCGATCGCGCCAACGACGCGCCAGATCTCGCGGCCTTCGGCGTCGTAATAGATGCTCGTCGGCAGCGCGCTGTTCGCGGCGTCGAGCAGGCCGTTTTCTGGATCGACATAGGGCTGCAACGCCTTCAATCCGGCCTTCTGGAACCACGGATCGACCACTTCGGCGCCCTGCAGGTCCTGCGCCACCGCGATCACCGTCATCCGTTCGCCGCTCTTCGCCGCCAGCGCGTCGAGCGTCGGCATTTCGGCGACGCACGGCGCGCACCATGTCGCCCACAGGTTGACGAGCAGCGGGCGCCCGCGAAAGTCGGCGAGGGTGACCGGCGCATCGTCGGGACCCTGAAAACGGACGGTCGGCGCGGCCTTCCCCTTGTTGCTGCGATCGACCTGATGCTCGAAATGGTCGACGCCCTTCGCTTGGCCCGCCGAAACATTTGCTTGGCCGTCTGCGGCTTGCCCGCCCGCCGGCTTTTCCCTATCGCAGCCCGCGATTGATCCGGCCAGAAGGACGGCGAGGATCGCAAGATACGGGCTTGGGACGCGGCGGATGGCGAAGACTCCTGACAGCAACAGCATGTGGGGCGGCCGCTTCGGTGGCGGACCCGCGGCGATCATGCAAGAGATTAACGCATCGATCCCCGTCGACAAGCGCTTGTGGGAAGAGGATATCGCCGCCAGCCGCGCGCACGCCGCGATGCTCGGCGCCGCGGGAATCATCGCGGCCGGGGATGCGGCGGTGATCGATCGCGGGCTGGCCCAGATCGCGGGTGAATTCGCCGCGAACGGCGTTCCGGTCCACCTCACGCTCGAAGACATCCACATGACCGTCGAATCGCGGCTGAAGGAGCTTGTCGGCGAAGCGGCCGGGCGGCTCCACACCGCGCGCTCGCGCAACGACCAGGTCGCCACCGATTTCCGCCTGTGGACGCGCACCGCGTGCGAGCGCATCGACGCCGGGCTCGCGGCGATCCAGGCGGCGCTGCTTGCGCGCGCCGACGAACATGCCGACAGCATCATGCCCGGCTTCACGCACCTGCAGGTCGCGCAGCCGGTGACGCTCGGCCATCACCTGCTCGCTTATGTCGCGATGTTCGGCCGCGACCGCAGCCGCTTTGCCGATGCGCGCCGCCGGCTTAACGAATCGCCGCTCGGCGCCGCTGCGCTCGCGGGTACGAGCTTTCCGGTCGATCGCCACACGACCGCCGCCGCGCTCGGCTTCGACCGCCCGATGGCGAACAGCATCGATGCCGTCTCCGACCGCGACTTCGCGCTCGAATTCTGCGCCTCGGCCTCGATCGCCGCGATCCACCTCTCGCGCCTCGCCGAGGAGATCGTCATCTGGGCCAGCCAGCCCTTCGGCTTCATCAGCCTGCCCGATGCCTGGTCGACGGGCAGCTCGATCATGCCGCAAAAGCGCAATCCCGACGCCGCCGAACTGGTGCGCGGTCGCGCGGGTATGCTCCTCGGCGCGTTCCAGCGCCTGTCGGTGATCGTGAAGGGGCTGCCGCTCACCTATTCGAAGGATCTCCAGGACGACAAGGAAACCGTCTTCGGTGCCTTCGACGCGCTTGCGCTGTCGCTCGCCGCGATGACCGGCATGGTCGAAACGCTGACCTTCCGCACCGACCGGATGCGCGCGCTCGCGGCATAAGGCTATTCGACCGCGACCGACCTTGCCGACTGGCTGGTGCGTGAAAACGGCTTGCCGTTCCGCGAGGCGCATCATGTCGTCGGCGCCTGCGTGAAGCGCGCCGAGGAGCTTGGGGTCGAACTCCCGGCGCTGCCCGCGGCCGACGCCGCGGCGATCCACGCGGCGGTCACGCCGGGCGTGCTCGCGGCGCTCACCGTCGAGGCATCGGTCGCCAGTCGCACCAGCTATGGCGGTACGGCGCCCGAACGGGTAAGACAGGCGATCACCGCGGCGCGCGCCGCGCTGGAAGGAAATGATTGATGGCGACCAAGCGCCTCATCCTGGCAAGTCTCGCCGCCACCGCCCTGCTCGGCGCGTGCGGCAGCAAGGAAGATCTGAAGCCCGTGGCAGGCCAGCCTGCACCGGCTATTCCGGTTGGCGCGGATCGCGCCCCGACGACGGAGGAGCTCACGACGCCTGACGCGCAGGCCCGGCCCGCGCGCAGCGACGAACTTCTCAAACGGTCCGAACGCCGCGAAGCCGACGATTTTGACTTGCCGCCTCCGGGCTGAGCTTAGGACTTTCCAATGGATTATTTTGAATATCGTGACGGCGTCCTCCACGCCGAAGACATCCCCTTGCCGCGCATCGCCGAAGAAATCGGCACTCCCGTCTATGTCTATTCGCGCGCGACGCTCGAACGCCATGCACAGGTGTTTCGTGACGCGCTGAAGGATATTCCGAAGAAGCACATCGCCTTCGCGATCAAGTGCAACCCCAACCTCGGCGTGCTGCGCGTCCTCGCGCGGCAGGGTTATGGCGCCGACGTCGTGTCGGGCGGCGAGCTCGAGCGCGCGCTCGCGGCGGGCATGGCGCCCGAAGACATCGTCTTTTCGGGGGTCGGCAAGACGCGCGCCGAACTGGCTCAGGGCCTCGACCGCGGCATCGGCCAATTCAATATCGAGCATGAGCCCGAGGGTGTCGCGCTCGCCGAAATTGCGCTGGCCAAGGAAATGACGGCGCGCGCGGTGCTGCGCGTCAATCCCGACGTCGACGCGGGCACGCATGCCAAGATTTCGACCGGCAAGGCCGAGAACAAGTTTGGCGTGGGCATAGACAGCGCGCCCGAAATCTTCGGCCGGCTCGCCGCGCTGCCGGGCCTGCAGATGCGCGGTATCGCGCTCCATATCGGCAGCCAGCTGACCAGCCTCGCGCCGCTCGAGGCCGCATTCGAACGCGTCGGCCGCCTCGTCGCCGACCTCCGCGCCGCGGGGCACGGCATCACCCATGTCGATCTCGGCGGGGGGCTCGGCGTCCCGTACAAGGCCGATGACAATCCGCCGTCGCCGGCCGAATATGGCGCGATGGTCGCGCGCGTGACGAAGGATTGGGACGTCACCCTGATGTTCGAACCCGGCCGCGTGATCGCGGGCAACACCGGCGTGCTGCTGACCGAAGTTCTCTGGGTCAAGCCCGGCGCGACCCATCCCTTCGTCATCGTCGATGCCGCAATGAACGATCTCGCGCGCCCGGCGCTCTACGACGCGTATCACGACTTCGTCGCGGTGAAGCCGTCGGGCGAGACGATGACCGCGTCGATCGTTGGCCCGGTATGCGAAACCGGCGACACCTTCGCGCGCGACCGCGTGACCGACAAGGTCGAGGCGGGCGACCTCGCGGTCTTCCGCACCGCAGGCGCCTATGGCGCGACGATGGCGTCGACCTACAACAGCCGCAGCCTCGTCCCCGAAGTGCTCGTCGATGGCGACCGTTATGTCGTCGTCGCCGACCGCATCGCGGCGGGCACGATCATGGCCGCCGAGCGCGTGCCTGACTGGATCGACTGACGAACCTCGTCATTGCGAGGAGCGAAGCGACGCGGCAATCCAGAGTCGCGGTAACCGCTCTGGATTGCTTCGCTTCGCTCGCAATGACGTTATAGGTAACCGCCATGCACCAACTCCCCATCTTCCTGAACCTCGGCGGCCGCACGGTCGTGCTGGTCGGGGAG
>NZ_DASWTD010000161.1:0-10192 GCF_036402335.1 Sphingopyxis sp.
TTTCCAGTCCTTCGTCATCCCAATCTGATCCCGGGGTGACAAAAGAAAGAACGCTTTCCTACATTATTCCGCTGTGCCAGCCTCACCGGCGGCTCTTTGTATCGTCGATCGTCACCTGCGCGCCGGCAATAGCCGGCCTCACCTCCAAAGCGACAAAGGAGGCAATATCGGTGCGCTCGGTCATATCCTTTGTCGCCTTAGGGCCACAAAAGCCACAAATCGAAGGCGCGTATGCGGGGCTTTTGTGGCTTTAGCCGCCGAGCTGCACCGTCCCGCCCCTGATCCAGCCCCAGCGGCACGGGCCCTGATATTCGCGCACGCTCGTCACCGACTTGCCGACCCCGCACATGTCGGGATCGGTGCCCGGTGCGGCAAAGACCACGCCGAACCAGGCGTCGTTCTCGGCCGCTTCGCACAGCGACACATTTGCGCCGCCGGCGAGCTTCGCCTTCACCGCACGCGTTTCGCCCGGCGCCCAATAGACATCGGTACCGCCCGCCTTGACGCGGCTGATGCTCGAACAGGCGGGCAGCGTCGCGCCTTCGGTGCCGATCATCACCGCGCGCGTCGCAATCGGTTCACCCGCGACGACGGGGGCGTTTTCGGTCGGCGGCGCCGGCTGGCTGCACGCGGCGAGCGAAAGGGCGAGGATGGCGGCGAGGGGGGAAGCGATACCTTGTTTCATACCTCTGAAACTAGCCGCCGCAGCGCCCCCGCGCAACGCTCGTCACGACAGGACCGAGAGCCGCATTTTCGCTTGGGTTTTACCGCCTTCGACCCTATATAATCGATATGACGGACACCCCAGAAAATACGGCGCCGGTCGCGCCCGCCAATCAGCCCAACACCAATGCCTATGGCGCCGATTCGATCAAGGTTCTCAAGGGCCTCGACGCGGTGCGAAAACGCCCGGGCATGTATATCGGCGATACCGACGACGGGTCGGGCCTGCACCACATGGTGTTCGAAGTCAGCGACAATGCGATCGACGAGGCGCTCGCGGGACATTGCGACCTCGTCCTGATCACGCTCAACAGCGACGGGTCGGTCAGCGTCGAGGACAATGGCCGCGGTATCCCGACGGGCATCCATGCCGAGGAAGGCATTTCGGCGGCCGAGGTCATCATGACCCAGCTCCACGCCGGCGGGAAGTTCGAGAACACCAGCGACGACAACGCCTACAAGGTGTCGGGCGGCCTGCACGGCGTCGGCGTCTCGGTCGTCAACGCGCTTTCGGAATGGCTCGAACTCACGATCTGGCGCGACGGCGAAGAGCATTGGATGCGCTTCGAACATGGCGATTCGGTCGCGCCGCTCAAGGTCAACGGGCCCGCGCCGGCGGGCAAGAAGGGCACGCGCGTGACCTTCATGGCGTCGACCGAGACCTTCAAGAATGTCACAGAGTTCGATTTCGAGAAGCTCGAGCACCGCTACCGCGAACTCGCGTTCCTCAACTCGGGCGTGCGCATCAAGCTCGTCGATGCGCGCCACGCCGAGCACGAGAGCCATGACCTTTTCTACGAAGGCGGCATTGCGGCGTTCGTCAAATATCTTGACCGCAACAAGAATGCGCTGCTGCCCGATCCGATCGCGATCAGCAGCGAGCGCGACGGCATCGGCATCGACGTCGCATTGGAGTGGAACGACAGCTATTACGAAAACGTCCTCTGCTTCACGAACAATATCCCGCAGCGCGACGGCGGCACGCACCTCGCCGCCTTCCGCGCCGCGCTGACGCGCACCTTGAACGGCTACGGCGAAAAGTCGGGGATGCTGAAGAAGGAAAAGGTCTCGCTGACCGGCGAGGACATGCGCGAAGGGCTGACCGCGATCGTCTCGGTCAAGCTGCCCGACCCGAAGTTCAGTTCGCAGACGAAGGACAAGCTCGTTTCATCCGAAGTACGCCAGCCGCTCGAAAGCCTGATGGCCGACCGGATGACCGAATGGCTCGAGGAAAACCCCGCTTATGCCAAGGCGGTGATCCAGAAGGTCATCGACGCCGCCGCCGCACGCGAAGCGGCGAAGAAGGCGCGCGAGCTGACGCGGCGCAAGGGCGCGATGGATATCGCAAGCCTGCCCGGCAAGCTCGCCGACTGCCAGGAACGCGACCCCGCCAAATGTGAACTCTTCCTCGTCGAGGGTGACTCGGCGGGCGGATCGGCGAAGCAGGGACGCGACCGGCATGTGCAGGCGATCCTGCCGCTGAAAGGCAAGATTTTGAACGTCGAGCGCGCGCGTTTCGACCGCATCATTTCGTCGAAGGAAGTCGGGACGCTGATCCAGGCGCTCGGCACCGGAATCCGCGACGAATTCAACCTCGATAAGCTGCGCTACCACAAGATCGTGATCATGACCGACGCCGACGTCGACGGCGCGCATATCCGCACGCTCCTGCTCACCTTCTTCTATCGCCAGATGCCCGAGATTATCGAAGGCGGCCATCTCTACATCGCCCAGCCGCCGCTCTACAAAGTCGCGAAGGGGCGGAGCGAGGTCTATCTCAAGGACGACACCGCGCTCGAAAATTATCTCGTCGACGCCGGCATCGACGCGCTGCTGCTCGAAACGGCAGGCGGAGCGCGGTCGGGACAGGATCTGCGCGGGCTGATCGATCATGGCCGGCGCCTGCGCGCGCTGATGCGCTATGTGCCGCGCAGCCTCGATCACGGACTGGTCGAAGCGCTCGCGCTCACCGGCGCGCTCGATCCCGATCTCGACACCGCGGGACGTCACAGCGCCGCCGCGACCACCGCGACCTGGCTCAACGCCGCCGAGCGCGCGCTCACCGGCGGGGCCGAAGCCGTATGGACCGTCGAAGCGGTCGAAGGCGGCGGCTATACCCTCGAACGCCGCTGGCGCGGGGTCAGCGACCATCATGCGATCGACGCGGGCTTCCTCGCCAGCCAGGAAGCGCGCCGCATGCACAAGCTCGCCGCCGAACAGGCCGACACCTATGCCCGCCCCGGCCGGCTGGTGAAGGCGACCGGGGCGACGGTCGAAGTCGAGGCCGAAATCGTCGATGGCGAGGAGAGCGACGTTCCCGCTGCCACGAACGCGAAGGCCAACCCGGTCACCCGGCCGTCCGAACTGCTCGAGGCGATTTTCGCGCACAGCCGCAAGGGTCTCGCGATCAGCCGCTACAAGGGGCTGGGCGAAATGAACGCCGAACAGCTTTGGGAGACGACGCTCGATCCGTCGAACCGTTCGCTGCTGCGCGTCGAGGCCGAACAGGCCGACGTCGCACACGAAATCTTCGAAAGGCTGATGGGCGACGAGGTCGAGCCGCGGCGCGATTTCATTCAGACGAACGCGCTGTCGGTGGCAAATCTGGACGTATAGGTTCAGTCATTGTTCCGTTAAAACGGACAAGATCGCACATCCGAACGCAAAATCGCTTCGATCCAACGCGCGGCGGCTTGTTTCGACAGGCCGCCGATGCTTTTGGCGCCTCCTCTGACAAGGGGATGATGTCATGCGGGCCTTTTCAGCCATGCTGATACCGCTTCTGCTGACGGTTTCGGCCGCTGCGCAAGAAGTCGAAGCCACGGAAAATCCGATCGCCGGGATCGCTCAGCAAGCCGACAGCGAAATCGAAATCGACGGTGGAATGGCGAGCTATTATGGCAACGAGCTTGCCGGCAATCGCACCGCGAGCGGCGAACGTTTCGACCCCGGCCAGTTGACCGCCGCGCATCGATCGCTCCCTTTCGGCAGCATGGTACGCGTTACCAACACGTCCAACGGCGACAGCGTCGTCGTCCGCATCAACGACCGCGGACCCTTTTCGCGCGGCCGGGTGATCGATGTCAGCCAGGCGGCAGCGCGCGAAATCGGCATGCACCGGAGCGGTACCGCGCGCGTGAAGCTGGCGCTGCTGAGCGACGACTAGGCCGCACCGCTTTCCGGCCCCCGAAGCTCTCGATCGAGCATCCGTAGAAATTCGCCCGTTCGGCCGCCGCCCCGGGGCGGTCCGGGATAGCGGCACAATATTTCGATGACCGCGGGATTGGTGCCGCGCGCGATGCCTTCGACAAAATCACGCCCCGCAACCGGGTCATCGCCAGCCGCCAGTTCGGATGCGCGCGCGGCGTGGGCGGCCGCGCCAAGAATATGACGGACCTGCATCAAATGCGCTAGGGGGTGCAGAAAGGCGGCCGCCGGAGCGCACATCGCCGCCCTTGCCGCCTCGCTCGCCGCCCGGTCGTCCGCCTCTTGCGCCGCCTTATGTGCAGCCCAGGCGGCATCGCGGAGCGCCTTCACACGCGCGCCTCCCCGCGCGAAGGCCCTTGCCGCGGCAATGGCCTCGCGCGGCCGCGGATCTAGCGCGCAGGACCGTTCGAAAATCGCGATCACTTTCTCCGCGCTGTCGGCGGCATAGGCCGCAACCTCGCGGAGGTCCGGCAGGTCGAGAGCGATTTCGGCGGTCATGCAGGTCAGTCGAACACTGACCAGCCTGCGGCATAGGCGAAATGTTCGAGCGCGACGGCGCCGGCGAGCGACGTTCCCGCATCGTTGAGCGCGGGCGACCAGACGGCAATCGCCCCCTGCCCCGGCGCGATGCAGAGAATGCCGCCGCCGACCCCGCTCTTGCCAGGCAGGCCAACGCGGAAGGCAAATTCGCCCGAATTGTCGTAGTGGCCGCAAAGCATCATGATCGCATTGATGCGCCGCGCACGGTGCGGTTCGATCAATTGTTCTCCGGTGAGCGGGTCGCGCCCCTCCATCGCGAGGAAAAGGCCGGCGCGGGCGAGTTGGCGGCAACTCATCGCGATTGCGCATTGGTGGAAATAGACGCCGACCACCGTTTCGACCGGATGCGCGAGATTACCGAAGGCATCCATGAAATGCGCGAGACTGCGGTTGCGTGCGCCGGTTTCAGCCTCGGACGAAGCAACGTCGAAATCGATTCCGACGCTGCCATCGCCCGCACGGGCACGCATGAACTCGACGATCTCGTCGATGGTCGCGTCGCCGCTGCGCCCGTCGATCAGCCGGTCGGTGGTGGCGATCGCGCCCGCATTGATCAGCGGGTTGCGCGGGATTCCCTGCTCGCTTTCGAGCTGGACGATCGAGTTGAACGCGCTGCCCGACGGCTCGCGCCCTACGCTGTCCCACAGCGAACTGCCGACGCGGCGGAGTGCGAGTGCGAGCGTGAAGACCTTCGACACCGACTGGATCGAGAAAGGCTCGTCGGCGTCACCCGCGCTGTGGACGGTGCCATCGGGCAGTGCGAGCGCGAAGCCGAGCTTGCCGGGATCGACGCTTGCCAACGCCGGGATATAATCCGCAACGCAGCCTTTTCCGAGGTGCGCGGCGGCGAGCTTCATCGCATCGTCGATATGGCTTCGCAGGTCGTCGGTCATCTCGCCCGGGTAATGCAGAAACGCCGCCGACTGAAGCGATTTGCCGTCTTTCCGGTATTTGTTTTCAATTTTCAGAAATATTCTACATAAGAGAAATCAAATGAACGACTCGGGAGACGATACATGGCCGACCATCCGCGTTCCAAGGGACTTTCGAGCGCCGTCTGCTACAAGGACGCCAAGGCGGCGTTCCGCTGGCTCGAGGATGCCTTCGGGTTCGAGCCGACCTTCGTGCTGCTCGATGCCGACGGCAATCTCGCGCACAGCGAAATGGAATATGGCAATTCGTCGATCATGATCGGCAACGAATGGTCCGATGACCATCGCAGCCCGGCGAACCTCGGTGGCAAGAATACGCAGACGGTGCATGTCCAACTGGGCCGGGGCGAGGATATCGATGCGCATTGCGAAAAGGCGCGCGCCGCGGGCGCTGTCATCATCGCCGAGCCCGAGACGCAATTTTACGGCGACCGCAGCTATCGCGCGAAGGATCCCGAGGGGCATATCTGGACCTTTGGCGTGACAGTCGAGGAGAAGACCTCGGACGAGTGGGACGCCGAGGGCGGCTTTACGACCAAGACACGGCTCGACGATTGAGCGCCGCGCTCGACCGGATGCTGGGCGCGCTCGCCGATCCGAAACGGCGGCGCGCGATCGAACTGCTGGGCGAGCGGCCGCGCAGCGCGGGCGAGCTGGCCGTCGAACTCGGCCTCGCGCCGCCCGCGATGAGCCGACATTTGCGCGCACTGAAGGAAGGCGGGCTGGTCGAGGACGGGCATCCGGCGTTCGACGCGCGGGTGCGCATCTATCAATTGAAGGACGGCGCGACAGTCGAACTCAAGCAATGGCTCGCCGAAACCGAAGCACTTTGGATGCACCAGCTGGCGGCGTTCAAGCGCCATGTCGAGGACGGCGAATGAGCGCGGCGGTGATCGTCGCGCTGCGCGTCGCGGTGCCGCCCGAGGTCGCGTTCACCGCCTTCACGCGCGACATCGGCATCTGGTGGAAAAGCCATCCGCTGTTCCAGCTCTCGCGCACCGGGGACGGGGTGCTGCGCTTCGATCCCGAAGGCCCGGGCGGGCGGCTGGTCACGCGCTTCGACGATGGCAAGGAGTGGGAGATCGGCGCAGTGCGCCATTGGCTACCCGGCGAACGGCTGGCGTTCGGATGGCGGCCACCGAGCTTCGGCGACGATCAGGCGACCGAAGTCGATGTCCGTTTCGAGGCGGTCGGCGATGAGACGCGCGTGACGGTCGAACATCGCGGCTGGGATGCGATCCCGCAGAAACATGTCGCGCGGCACGGTTTCGAACTGATGCTGTTCCAGCATCGGCTGGGCGAGTTTTGGCGAGGGTTGCTCAGGGGTATGAGAGAGGGACTTTAGCGAGGCTTCCGCTTTGGCGCGGGCGGCTTCCGGTCGAAAGTCGCCTTCGCACCATTTGCAGACATCCGACGGCCCGCTAGTTTCACCCGATGACAGATGCCGCCGAAGTGATCGTGAACGACCGGATGCAGCAAGGCTATCGCTATATGCGTACGGTCCCGATGGGCGAGGCATTCGATCCCGCTTTCACCCCCGAGCTGACCCCGGCGGAGATGCTCGGCCTCGGCGTCTTCTGCGGCAAATATATGACCGACTGCACCGCCGAATTCCCCGCAAGCTGGTTCGACGATGCCAAGCTCGCGCCCGATCGCCCCGACTGCGATCTCAACTATTTCGGCGTTCGCGCCAGCGTTCCGCTCGGCGTCTGGGTGGCGAAAGGGTGGATCCATCCCGACGATCCGCGCGGCTGGTTCCAATGGTATTGCCGCTATTATTCGGGGCGGCGGATGCCTGGCGAGGATCGCCGCCAGATCGCGCGCTGGCGCGCGTTCCGGCGCCACGCCGCGCAAGTGCGCAAACATTGCGAACCCGGCGACCCCTTTTGCCGGCCAAAGCAGAGGCAGGCGCTCCTCCAATGGGCCTATGACAGCCGGAACATCTGACCCGCTCCGGAGTGGATTCCCCTTTGTCGCGGCCCGCACTATATCGGCACCGCACAGCAGGAGTTTCCGCCGCATGCCGATCATGGCCGCCCGCGTCTATCATGACGGCAAGCTCGTCCGCGACCTTGGCGCCGACGAGGCGATCCCCGAGGATTGCGACGACGGCGATTTCTTCTGGCTTGGCCTTTACGAACCGACCCCGGGTGAACTCGCAGGTATCGCCAGGCGTTTCGGGCTCCACCCGCTCGCGGTCGAGGACGCGCTGAAGGCGAACCAGTTGCCCAAGGTCGAAGCCTATGGCGACCAGCTGTTCGTGATCACGCGCACCGCCAATCTCGACGCCGACACGATCCATCCGGGCGAAACTGCCTTCTTCCTCGGCCCGCATTTCTTCGTCAGCGTGCGCCACGGATCGGCGCGCACGCACACCGACATTCGCGCCCGGCTCGAAAGCTTGCCCGCGAAGCTCGCGCACGGACCCGACTATGTCCTTTATGCCGTGCTCGACTTCATCGTCGACGGCTATTTTCCCGTGATCGACGCGATCGAGGACCGGATGCTCGCGGTCGAGGACAGCGTGATGGACACGCCGCTCGACGCTGCCGAAATCCGCCACCTATATTCGCAGCGGCACGAGATCATCCGCTTCCAGCGCCTCGTCGGGATGATGAAGGAGGTTGCCGGGCGCCTCGCGACCGAGGACGACCTGCCCAACATCGACCCTGCGGTGCGCCCCTTCTTTCGCGACATCTGGGATCATGTCCAGCGCGCCGAATTCCGCCTTGCCGGGCTCCGCGACATCGCCGCATCGGTGATCGAGACCAACGGCATGCTCGAACAGCAAAGACAGGGCGTGATTACCCGCCAGCTCGCCGCCTGGGCCGCTATCCTTGCGGTGCCGACCGCGATCGCTGGCATTTACGGCATGAATTTCAAGTTCATGCCCGAACTCGACTGGCAGCTGGGTTACCCCCTCGCGCTCGCGCTGATTTTCGGCGGTTCGGGGCTCGTCTTCTGGCGCTTCAAGCACATCGGCTGGCTGTGAACCTTGCCGCGGCGGCGCGATTGCCGTAGGAAGCAAGCCACAACGTCTAACGGAGTATGCAGGATCATGGATCGCAACTGAACACAGCCTAACCCGCTTTGCCTTCAGGAAAGTCCATCGTCATGCCTTCGATTACCGTTTCCAACCTCGGCTGGTCCACGCCCGACGGCCGCGCCGTCCTTTCGGACCTCGACCTCCAGTTCCAACCCGAACGCACCGGCATCGTCGGCCGCAACGGTGTCGGCAAATCGACGCTACTGCGCCTGCTGACCGGCGAACTGGCGCCCGCCACCGGCCATATCGCGATCGACGGCAGCACCGCGATATTGCGCCAGACGGTGCAGGTCGGTGCCGACGAGATGGTCGCCGACCTCTTCGATGCCCGCGCCGCGCTCGCGCTGCTCCGCAAGGCCGAAGCGGGCGAAGCGAGCATCGATGAGATTGCCGACGCCGACTGGACGCTCGAAGCGCGGATCGAAGAAGCGCTCGCCGGCGTCGGCCTGTCCGTGCCCGCCGAAACCCCGCTCGCGGCGCTCTCGGGCGGCCAGCGCACCCGCGCCGCGCTCGCCGGCGCGATGTTCGCCGCGCCCGACTTTCTCCTGCTCGACGAGCCGACCAACAACCTCGATCGCGAAGGCCGGCAGGCGGTGCGCGACCTGCTCGCGCGCTGGCGCGGCGGCGCGATCGTCGTCAGCCACGACCGCGAACTGCTCGAGGAAATGGACGCGGTCGTCGAACTCACCACGCTTGGCGGCGCGCGTTACGGCGGTGGCTGGAGTGCGTATCGCGCGCGCAAGGATATCGAAGCGGCGGCGGCGGAAGCCGAACTGGCCGGCGCCGAGAAACGGGCGGACGCCGCGCGGCGGCAGGCGCAGGCAGCGACCGAAAAGCAGGACCGGCGGGACTCGCGCGGGCGCGCCAAGGCGGCGCGCGGCGACATGCCCAAAATCCTCATCGGCGGCCTCAAACGCCGCGCCGAGGAAACCCGCGCCGCGGGCAGCCGCCTCGCCGAGCGCCAGCGCAGCGAGGCCGACGAACAGCTCTCCGCCGCGCGCGCGCGGATCGAAATCGTCGACCCGCTGTCGGTCGGCCTGCCCTCGACCGGGCTGCCGTCTTCGCGCGTCGTGCTCCAGCTCGACCATGTCACGGCGGGTTATGTCGATGGCCGCCCCGTCATCCGCGACCTCTCGCTCACCGTCACGGGGCCGGAGCGCATCGCGATCGCCGGCCCCAACGGGTCGGGCAAATCGACCCTGCTTGCGCTCGTCGCCGGAACGCTCGCGCCATGGGACGGCGCGGTGCGTGTCGCCGTGCCCTTTGCGCTGTTCGACCAGCGCGTCAGCCTGCTCGACCCCGCACTGTCGATTGCCGACAATTTCCTCGCGCTCAATCCGGGGACGACGAACAACCAGTGCCGCGCCGCGCTCGCGCGCTTCCGCTTTCGCGCCGATGCCGCCGACCGCATCGCCGGCACGTTGAGCGGCGGCCAGATGCTCCGCGCCGGGCTCGCCTGCGTCCTCGGCGCGCCAACCCCACCTCAATTGCTGATCCTCGACGAGCCCGGCAACCATCTCGACATCGATTCGCTGACCGCGGTCGAAACCGGGCTCGCCGTCTACGACGGCGCGCTGCTCGTCGTCAGCCACGACACGGCATTCCTCGATGCGATCGGGATCACGCGGACAATCGAATTGGGCCGCATTGCGAACGACGGCCCCTAGGCGGCCACATCCGCGCATTTTCGTGTCGACCCGCCATCTTTCGGCACGCGCTAACCCTCTTTTAACCGGCTAACTCC
>NZ_DASWTD010000162.1:0-1711 GCF_036402335.1 Sphingopyxis sp.
AGCGGCGTAAGCCACTTTCGCAATCCGATCGAAAGAGGGCCGTCCCGTTCGGGGCGGCCCTTTCTCGTTCAGTCCCATTTCGCCAGCGGCGGCAGGCTCATCAGGATGGCGTCGATGTTGCCGCCGGTCTTGAGGCCGAACAGCGTGCCGCGGTCGTAGACCAGGTTGAACTCGGCGTAGAGGCCGCGGTAGCGCAGCTGGCGCTCGCGGTCGGCGTCGGTCCACGGCGCGTCGCGGCGGCGGCGGACGATCGCCGGATAGGTGTCGAGGAAGCTGCGGCCGACATCCTGTGTGAACGCGAAGTCGGCCTCCCAGTCGCCGGTTGTCAGCTGGTCGTAGAAGATGCCGCCGACGCCGCGGTTCACGCCGCGATGCTTGATGAAGAAATATTCGTCGCACCACGCCGAGAAGCGCGGCCAATAGTCGGGGGAATGCCGGTCGCAGGCCGCTTTGAACACGGCGTGGAAGTCGCGGGTGTCCTCGTCGCGTGGGATCGCCGGGTTGAGATCGGCACCGCCGCCGAACCAGCGCTTGGTAGTGACGAGGAAGCGCGTGTTCATGTGGACGGCGGGCACGTGCGGGTTGGCCATGTGCGCAACGAGGCTGATGCCGGTGGCGAAGAAGCGCGGGTCCTCCTCCGCGCCGGCGATCGACTTGGCGAAGTCGGGGGCGAACTCGCCGTGGACGGTCGAGATGTTGACCCCGACCTTCTCGAATACCCGGCCCTTCATCACCGACATCACGCCGCCGCCGCCGGGCGCGCCGCTGTGGTCGGTACGGTCCCAGGCCTTACGCTCGAACGCGGCGTCGGAGCCGGCCTCGCGCTCGATCGCCTCGAACTCGGCGCAGATCGAATCGCGCAAGGTCCGGAACCAGTCCTGCGCGCGGGTCTGCTGGTCGTCGAGCTCATAGGTCATTCGGGATAGCCTTCAGTCTGGCGGAGCGCTTCGCCGAGTACCATGGCCGCGGCGATCGCGACATTGAGCGAGCGCAAGCCCGGCGCCAGCGGGATGCGGACGCGCAGGCCTGCGGCGGCATGGACATGCTCGGGCGCGCCGACGCTCTCCTGGCCGACGAGCAGGATGTCGTCGGGGCGGTATTCGGCCGCGGTGTGCGCGACGCTGCCCCTGGTGGTCAGCAGCACCAGCCGTTCGGACCGTGTGGTGCGGAACGCCGCCCAGTCGTTATGCGCGGTGATGTCGGCCCGGTCGCCGTAATCGAGCGCCGACCGCTTCACCGCGTGCAGCGAGAAGGGGAAGCCGCATGGCTCGATGATATCGATCGGCACGCCGAGACAGGCGCCGAGGCGCATCATCGCACCGACATTGCCGGGCTGATCGGGCTGGTAGAGCGCAAGGCGCATGGCGCGGCGTGTAATCGGATGCGCGGTGCAGGTCCATCCGCGGTCGTTTTGGTGCCGTTCAGGCGGTCGAACGTATCGCTACCGACCCTAAAGCCGATGTGGAGGCTGAAATGCGTAAGATAACGACGGCACTGATCGCCGCAAGCATGTTGGCAACGGTGCCCGGCGCGGCGCTCGCTTACGACAAGAACGACCGCAAGGACCATAAGGAAGCGCGCAAGGAGTGGCGCAAGGACGTGAAGCATGAGCGCAAGGCGTATCGTGAGGCGCGCCGCGACGACTGGCAGTCCTACCGCAGCTATGACTACAACCGCGTCGATCCCCGCTACGGCAACTACTACGCTGACC
>NZ_DASWTD010000163.1:0-3638 GCF_036402335.1 Sphingopyxis sp.
AGGCTCGCTCGGTGCCGCCTTCGCGCAGCACATGATGCGCCATCGGGTCCAACGGCTTGGTCGCGGTCTTTTCGATTTTCGGGTCGGTCATGGAGGATCTCCTTCGGATGGGGCGTTTTCGGGCACCATCGCTGTCGGCACCAATATCGGCGCGGCGCGACGCGACTGCAAGTGCCCCGGTCAGCGCGGGTCGATCCGCGTTGCTTGCGATATCATTCGCACGAGCGATGGGAAAAGTGACGCCGCCCCCGTCATGGCTCCGGCCGCGCGCCGGTTTTCGCCCGCGCGCCACACGAGATTCGCCAGCGCAAAGGGGCGTGTCATGCGCCCCGCGAGTCTCCGCTGGAACCCGGGGGCCGCGTTCCCGCCGCCGTGACGCCACGCCGCCACCGCCGCTGCTGCGCTGGCGACCGCCAGCCCCATGCCTTCGCCCGCAAGGCTCGGGATCACCCCCGCCTGATCGCCGAGCCGGAACAGGCCCGGCACCGTGTCGGCGGCGCGCCAGCCATAGGGAACATGCCCGATCGCATCGACGGCCCGCGACCAGTCGGCGTGCGCCAATCGCTCGCCGAGATGGGGGAACTCCTCGCCCAGCATACGCAGGAGTCCTGCTGGATCGCGCGATGTCTCGTCGAGCCGGGACTTGTGGACTGCAAGGCACAGGTTGCCGCTGCCGTCCTCCTGTCGGACCAGCCCCGCATAGCCACGATCGAACAGATGAAGCTCGACGGCATCGCCGACCAGCCGGTCGAGCGAAGGATGCGCCGGAAGCCGCATGCGCAGCCCCGTCGCGGGATCGGCGCGCTGCCATTCGGCGGGTTCGCGCGCGAAGCCGCGAAAGCCGTGCTTGCCCGCTGCAAGGAATATGGCGGGGGCGGTCAGCGCCGCGCCATCGCGCGTCTGCACCGCCCCGCCTTCGAGCGCGGTTGCATGAACGCCGCGTTCGAGACCTGCGCCCGCCACAACGGCGGCTTCTTGCAATGCCGTGTCGAGTCGGTGACGCGACACTCCCATCGCCTCGCCGGGCAGCGCGGTCTCACTTCGTCGTTTACCTGCGAACAGGCGCACACAGCGAACCGCCTGCCCACCGAGCGCCGCGCGATCGATCCCGAGCGCCTCGATCCGCGCCAGTGTCTGCCAGCTCAGGAAGCCGCCACACAGCGCGTCACCCGTTGCACGCGCGCGTTCGAGCAGCAGCGTCGTTGCGCCCGCGCGCGCCAGCCCGATCGCCGCGGCCGACCCAGCGGGTCCGGCGCCGACCACGATTGCGTCGTTCACCGGATACGCTCGACGCAGAGGCGATAGGGAAAGCTGCGAAAGATGCGGCATTCGCCGGCCGTGTCGGGCAGCGCCTCGTTCAGCATCGCCTGCCATTCGGCGCGGCGAAAGCTGCGCCCGACCGACAATTGCCCGTCGCGACGCACGATCGGATCGACCCATGCCAATGTCGCGAGCAGCGGATAACCGGCAAAGGGCAGGCGTCGGCGATGAAGGTCGTTGACCAGCCAGCCGCGCGCTGCCTCGGCTTCCATGAAGCGCAGGAAATCGGCGCGCTGCCCGGCCGTCATATGATGCGTTACGAGGCTGGAGATGACGATGTCCCAGCCATGCCCCGCGAGACCCCGGTAGTCGCCGGTGATCAACCGCGCGCGTTCGCCGAGCCGCACCGCGGCCACGGCTTCGCTCTTGGGATTGAGATCGACTCCGGCAAGATCGAGCGCCACGCCGCGCTTCGCGCCCCAATCCGCAATCCGCGCCAGCATGTCGCCCGCGCCATATCCCACATCGAGGATGCGCCACGGCCTTATCCCGGCGCCGCGCGCGCGGATTCGGTCGAGAAATCCAAGGGTGGGGCGCGGCGCCATCGTCAGCCCGTTGATCCGCGACAGGTCGGCGAGGACGCGGGCGTAACGCGCGGGCGCCAGCTCGACCGCGTCCATCTCCTCCTCGGCCTCGATCGGCGCACGAAGGCTGGCGAAGGGGTTCATTGCGCGGTGAAGCGGATCGCTTCGGCGGCGAGCCCGGGGCCGAAGGCGATGGCAATGCCGTTGCCCGTTGCGCCGCGCGCCATCATTTCGGCGAGCACGAACAGGATCGTCGCCGACGACATATTGCCAAAGCGCGCGAGTATTGCGCGGCTGTCGGCCAAGGCTTCGGCAGGAACGCCCAGCGCATGTTCGACCGCATCGAGTACCGACCGGCCGCCTGCGTGAATCGCGAGCAGCGACGGCGCACCGGCATCGCCGAACAATTCGCCTTGCACATCCGCATCGGCGAGCGTTTCGCGCAGGCGCCCCGGCACTTCGCCCGACAAGGTCATCTCGAACCCCTTGTCGCCGATGTCCCAGCGGATCAGTTCCGCGCTGTCGCCCAGCGCGAGGCTGCGGCCTTCGCCCAGTTCGAAGCCGCCCGGCGCTGCCGATACGATACCCGCCGCGGCGCCGTCGCTGAACTGCAGCATCGCCAGCAGCGGCTCGGGCTCGTCGGCGAGGCTGAGATGGAGCGTCGACAGTTCGACGCTGACCACCAGCACCACGGCATCGGGCTCCGACCGCACGATATGCCGCGCGGTGCGCAGTGCGGTGACGCCGGCATAACAGCCCATGAAACCGATCAGCACGCGCTCGACCGTGGGGGAGAGGCCGAGCCGCCGCGCGAGGATCTGGTCGATCCCCGGCGCGACGAAACCGGTGCAGCTCGCGACGACGATGTGGGTGATCGACGCCGGGTCGAACGCAGCGCCAAGCCCGGCAATCGCCTGCATCGCAAGGCCGGGGGCGTGCTGCGCATAGGCCCCCATTCGCACTGAGGTCGGGGGCAGGCCGGGAACGTCGTAAAACCCGCCCGCGGCGACGGGCGACCCGCCGGCGGGCGTCGGCGGCAGCACCGACCAGCGATGGTCGATCCCCGATCGCGCCGTCATTCGCGTGAAGATCGCGCGCACGCGTTCGTCGGTCAGCCGCGGTGTCGCCCAGTCGATGAAAGCCTGATGGATGTCATGCCCCGGCGCCGCGGTGGCGAGGGCGTTCAGCCGGGGGGACGGCGGGGCTATTGTCATCGCGCACATGTGGCCGAAAAGCTGGAAACAGGCCAGCGATTAGCGCTGGGGCTGCTTTACCGCAGCTTAACCATGACCGGGCTAGTCATGCAGGCGTGAAATTGCGTCTTTTCCTTGGGGCATTGCTGGTCATGGCCAGCCCGTCGATCGCGGCGGCGCAGTGCATGCTCTGTGCGCAGGGCAAGGCCGAAGGCGCCAGTGCGCGCAAGGCTGAAGTGCCGCTTCGCGTCGAGGTCGAATCCCAGCTCGACATGGGCCGCGTCGCGGTCGGCGCGGCGGGGGGCGAGGTCGAAGTCGATCCGGTATCGGGCGCGCGCCGCGTGCGCGGCGACGTCGTCGACCTTGGCGGCTTCGCGCTGACCGGGGTGGTTACCGTGCGCGGCGAACCGGGTGCCGAGGTGCGCGTGATCCTGCCGGCGAGCGTCGATCTCGAAGGCGGGCATGGCCGCACGGCGCGCGTGACGGGCCTCGCCACCGACCTTGCGGCGGCGCCGCGCCTCGGAACCGACGGTCGCCTCGTCTTCCGCTTTGGCGGGCGCCTCCAGATCGCCGGCCTCGACGACGGCGACTATCGCGGGCG
>NZ_DASWTD010000164.1:0-8938 GCF_036402335.1 Sphingopyxis sp.
TGGTGCCGCCGACGTCGTGATAAGCGATCGCTGGCTACCGCGCCAATGCGCCGGTCGCTGGATGACGATCGATCGCGACAGCCTTGCCGAAACGGGCGGACTGGCGTTCTATCTGGGTGAAAGGCCCGAAGCCGTCGCCACGCTCAGGGCGGGCGACGGGCATCCATGGCGTTTGCCGCCGCAGCTTAGTGGTAACGACGAAGCAGTCCCGACAGCCGACCTTGCACGATGACGCGGTCGGCGGGGTAGCGCTGCGGCTCGTAGGCGCTGTTCGCCGGATCGAGCCGGATCATCTGGCCTTCGCGGCGGAAATATTTGAGCGTCGCGTCCTGCCCGTCGACGAGCGCGACGACGATATCGCCCTCGCGCGCGGTGCTTGCTTTCTGGATCAGCGCATAATCGCCGTCGAAAATCCCGGCCTCGACCATCGAATCGCCCGAGACCTCGAGCGCATAATGTTCGCCCGCGCCGAGCAGCGCGGCGGGGACGGCGAGGTTGTTATGCTCCTCGAACGCTTCGATCGGGACGCCCGCGGCGATCTTGCCGTGCAGCGGAACCTCGATGATGTCATTGGCGGCGATCGGCTTCAGTGCCGGAGCCGGTTTGCGCAGGGGCACGATATTGTCGCGATCGTTACGCACGGCGGGCGTCGCGGCCTCGGGCACCTTGATCACTTCGAGCGCGCGCGCGCGATTGGGAAGGCGGCGGAGAAAACCCCTTTCTTCCAAGGCGCTTATCAGTCGATGTATACCCGATTTCGACTTCAGGCCCAGCGCCTCCTTCATCTCCTCGAACGAGGGTGAAATCCCGCTCGCGTCGAGCTTTTGCTGGATGAAGTGGAGCAGTTCGTGCTGCTTTGCGGTCAACATCGGTCGTTCTCCATGATGCCATTGCCGGACATAGGGGGAACGATAGTGGAACAAAGCGGAACTTGTCAAGCGATGACAATATAATCCGCCATTTCGCCCGCATCCCGCGCCGGCGCGCCGATGTCGCGGATCAGCAGCGCGTTCGCCGATGCGAGCGGCAGGGTCCGCCCGCTTTCCTGCCCGAGCAGCGGCGTGAGGCGCCCGTTGTCGAGGCGGGCGCGGAGGTAATCGCGGCGGCCACCGCCGGCGGGCAGCGCGGCCGCGAGCGGGGCCATGTGGGTGACCGGAAGGGGATCGCGCGCGCCGGCGAGATGACGAACGAGCGGCAAGAGGAAGAGCGTCGCCGTGACGAAGGCCGATGACGGGTTGCCGGGCAGGCCGAGCAGGATCGAATCGCCCAGCGTTCCGGCGATCAGCGGCTTGCCCGGACGCATCGCGATCCTCCAGAAATCGAGCCGCCCGCCCGCATCGCCGAGCGCGCCACGAACATGGTCGTGATCGCCGACCGACGCGCCGCCGACGGTGACGATGACGTCGTGACGTCGTGCCAGTTCCTTGAGAACCCTCGCCAATGTTTCGCGGTCGTCGGGGACGTGGTGCGGCACGATCGGCGCCGCGGTTTCGCCGGCGAGCATCGCCGCGAGCATCACGCCATTGCTGTCGGGGATCTGCCCGGCGGCCAGAGCGCGGCCCGGTTGCACCAGCTCGTCGCCGGTCGTGGCGATCGCGACGCGCGGGCGCCCGCCGACGGCAAGCTGGCCAGCGCCGCTCATCGCTGCCGCCGCGATCGCGCCCGGCGTCAGGCGCGTTCCGGCGGGCAGGAGGCAGGTGCCGCTGGCGAAATCGGCTGCCCGCTCGCGAATATGGCGGCCGCGCGTGCCGGGGCCGTCGCCGGTGAGTGTCAGCCGGGTGTCGTCGCGCGCGACGTCCTCCTGAACCACCACCGTGTCGGCGCCCGCCGGCAGCGGCGCGCCGGTGAATATACGCATCGCTTCGTCGGCGCCGACCGCCCGGTCGGGCGCGGCTCCGGCGGCGACTTCGCCGACGATGGTCCACGGGCCGGGCAGGTCGTCGAAGCGGATAGCATAGCCGTCCATTGCCGATAATGCCGCCGCTGGCTGATCGCGCAGCGCGACGACATCGTCTGAAAGATAGCGGCCAAGCGATTTGGAAAGACTGATTTTTTCGTTCGCCAGCGGCGCACGAAGCGCGAGCAGCCGCTCCTGCGCTTCTTCGACGGGCAGCAGGCCGGTCATTCGGCGCGCCAGTCGCCCGAGCGGCCGCCGCTCTTTTCGAGCAGGCGGATATCGCTGAGGACCATCGTGCGGTCGAGCGCCTTGGCCATGTCGTAGAGCGTGAGCAGCGCGACCGAGGCGGCGGTCAGCGCCTCCATCTCGACCCCCGTCGGACCGGTAGTGGCAGCGGTCGCCGTGACCGCGATGCCATCGTCTTCCCATGTGAAATCGACGCCGACTTTGGACAACGCGAGCGGATGGCAGAGCGGGATGAGATCGGCGGTGCGTTTCGCGGCCATGATCCCGGCAAGGCGCGCGGTCGACAGCACGTCGCCCTTCGGCGCGTTGCCGCTGCGGATCGCCTCGAGCGCGGACGGCGACATGGTGATGCGGCCGCCGGCTGCCGCACGGCGCGAGGTCGCGGGCTTGGCGCCGACATCGACCATATGCGCGGCACCGGTGTCGTCGAGATGAGTCGGTTTCGTCATTGCGGCGACCGAAGCAAGACCCGATGAGAAAGGCAAGAGGCGCGGCGGCTTCGACCGTGCGGCCAAGCGCGCGGCGCCGAGGAACAAGTCCGGTTTCCTCTTTCGGCGAAACGCGCTAGAAAGCGGTGCGGGCAATGCGGACGCCCGTTCAGGCGATGCGTTGCCCAAGTTCCGCTCCATGAGCCGCGCTTGCGGCAAGGAGCGTGCTTGCGATGACGAACGATGGCTATTTTCCGCCAAAGCTTTCGCTGTTCCGGCTTTTTCTGCGCTTCCTGCGGTTCGGTATTCTCGCCTTCGGCGGGCCGGTTGCGCAGATCGCGATGGTGAAGCAGGCGCTGGTCGAGGAGGAGCGCTGGATATCGCCCGCGCGCTTCAACCGCCTGCTTGCGGTGATGCAGGTTCTTCCCGGCCCCGAAGCACACGAGCTTTGTGTCCATCTGGGGATGGTTGCCCGCGGGCGGATCGGCGGGCTGCTCGCCGGGCTTGGTTTCATGCTGCCGGGCTTTGTGCTGATGCTGGCGGCGGCATGGCTCTACCAGGACCGGATTGCCGGCAATCCTGCCATGGCGCCAATCTTCCTTGGCGTGCAGGTCGTGGTGCTGGCGATCATCGCACGCGCGGTACAGCGGATCGGGACGCATGTGCTGGAAGACGGGCTGCTGTGGCTGCTTGCCGTCGCCGCACTCGGCGCGACGCTGGCGGGAGTGCCGTTCTGGATCCCGCTGGTCGCATCGGGGCTGGTCTATGCACTGGCGACGCGGCCCGTAGCCGCGATCGGCATATTCGCGGTCGCGATCGTCCTCGCCACCCTCATGCAACACGGCCCGTCGTTGGCGAAGACAAGTGTCGCGGCGAGCGAAGTGGGGATCCTTGCGCTCTTCATTGCCGGATTGAAGGGCGGCCTGCTGACCTTTGGCGGCGCCTATACCGCAATCCCCTATGTGCGCGCCGATACGGCCGGGCGCGGCTGGATTACCGACGCGAGCTTTCTCGATGGCGTGGCGTTTGCAGGAATGCTGCCGGCGCCGCTCGTCATCTTCGCGACGTTCGCGGGTTATGTCGCGGCGGGGCTGCCAGGCGCGCTCGCGATCACCGCAGGGATGTTCCTGCCTGCCTTTGCTTTTTCGATGATTTTCTTCGAACGGCTGGAGGCCATCGTCGAAAATCCCGCGCTGCATCGCGTGCTGGCCGGGGTGGCGGCTGCCGTTGTCGGCGTGATCGCGGCGACGTTGCTGCAATTGGGCTGGTCGACCGCCGAACGGTCAACCAACCCGCTGTCGGCGGCGCTGCTCTTTTGCGGTGCCCTGCTGGCGGTCTGGCGCTGGAAAGGGAAGCTCACCGCGCCGGCACTGGTGCTGGCGGGCGGTTTTGCAGGGTGGGCGATGAATCCCTGACGGGCGGCTGGCGACGATATTCGCGTGCCGCGTCAAGGCAGGCATCAGCCTTCGAGCAGGGCTTTCGTTGCCGCCGTGACGTCGTCCTGACGCATCAGGCTTTCGCCGACGAGGAAGGCCTTTACGCCGCTTTGCGCGAGTCTTGCGCAGTCGGCGTGGCTCGCGATGCCGCTTTCGCCGACGAGCAGGGTGCCGGCGGGGACGCGTTTCGCCAATCGTTCGGTCACGCCCAGATCGGTCTCGAAGGTCCTGAGGTCGCGGTTGTTGACCCCGATCAGCCGCGATTCGAGCCTGATCAGCGCGCGGTCGAGTTCGGCTTCGTCGTGCACCTCGACGAGCACATCCATGCCGCGTTCGATCGCTGCCGCCTCGATCTCGCGCATCGCGCCGTCGTCGAGCGCGGCGACGATGATCAGGATCGCGTCGGCGCCGATCGCGCGCGCCTCGGCGACCTGCCACGGGTCGACCATGAAATCCTTGCGGAGCGCGGGCAGGGCGCATGCGGCGCGCGCAGCGACCAGATAATCCTCATGCCCCTGGAACCAGGGCGCATCGGTGAGCACCGACAGGCAGGCGGCGCCGCCCGCGGCGTAGGCGCGGGCGTGACCGGCTGGATCAAAATCTTCTCTTATCAGCCCCTTGGAAGGCGATGCTTTCTTGATTTCGGCGATCAGGCCGAAGCCGCCCGCATCGATCTTTGCCTGCAAGGCGGCGGCGAAGCCGCGCACCGGGCCGGCGTCGATCATGTCGAGATCGGAAAAGGAGCGCACCGCACGTCGCGCGGCCACTTCTTCGGCCTTGGTGGCGAGGATTTGCGTCAGCTTGTTCATTGATAGGCGATCCAGCAATCGAGCAGCGCGTTGGCAAGGCCCTTGTCGATCGCCTCAGCGGCCTCCTCGACCCCTTCGACCAGGCTATCGGCGGCGCCCGCGACAACCAGCGCTTCGGCGGCGTTATAGAGCACGGCGTCGCGATAGGCGCCGGGCTCGCCCAGCAGCAGCGCGCGCAGCGCCTTGGCATTATAGGTCGCGTCGCCGCCGCGGATATCGGCAAGCGGCCGCGTCGGCAGACCCGCGTCGGCGGCAGTGCTGCGCTGCATGCGCACGCCCTCGGCAGTGACGACCGCGACCTCGTTGCCGCCTGCGAGCGACAGTTCGTCGAGGCCTTCGTCGCCCGAAATCACGCGCGAATGGTCGGTGCCCAGCCGGTGCAGCGCCTCGGCATAGACAGGAACATAGGCCGGGCGCGCGATGCCGACGAGCTGGCGCGTGACGCGCGCGGGATTGGCGAGCGGGCCCATCAGGTTGAAGATCGTGCGGCGGCCGAGTGCCCTGCGGATCGGCATGATGCGTTTCATAGCCGGATGGCGCGTTCCGGCGAAGAGGAAACAGATGCCGAGGTCGGCGAGCTGTTCCTCGGCCTGCCGGTCGGCGCGGTCCATGTCGAGCCCAAGCGCCTCCAACGTGTCGGCGGCGCCAGATTTGGAAGAAGCAGCCCGATTTCCGTGCTTTGCGACTGGAACCTCGCAAGCTGCGACGACAATCGACACGGCGGTCGAGACATTGAGCGTGTGATGGCCGTCGCCGCCGGTGCCGCAGACGTCGATGGCGCCCGCCGGGGCATCGATCGGGATCAGCCGATCGCGCATCGCCTGCGCCGCGGCCGCGATCTCGACCATCGTCTCGCCGCGATCGGAGAGGGCGGAGAGGAATTCGGCGATCTGGTCGTCGGTCGCGCCGCCGTCGAGCATCGTTGCGAAGGCATCGGCTGCCTCGTCATGCTCGAGCAGTCCGGCCGGGTCGGGAAACGGGCCGAAGCGGCTCATGCGGCTTTCCGCTCGCCGACCGGCAACCCCGCGATTTTCAGGAAATTGGCGAGCATCGCATGGCCATGTTCGGTCGCGATGCTTTCGGGGTGGAATTGCACGCCGTGGATCGGGAGTTCGGCGTGGCGGAAGCCCATCACCGCGCCGTCGTCGCTGGTTGCGTTGATGACGAGAGCGGCGGGAATATCGACGACCTCGAGGCTGTGGTAGCGCGTCGCCTGAAAGGGCGAGGGCAGGCCCGCGTAGAGCCCGCTGTTGTCGTGGCAGACGGGCGAGGTCTTGCCGTGCATCAGATGGCCGCGCTGGACGGTGCCGCCGAAATGCTGGCCGATCGCCTGATGGCCGAGGCACACGCCGAGCAGCGGGCGGCGCGCATCGGCGCAGGCGGCGACGAGGTCGAGGCTGATCCCTGCTTCGTTCGGCGTGCACGGGCCGGGGGATATCAGGATCGCGTCGGCGCCGGAGCCAAGCGCATCGGCTGCGGTCAGCGCGTCGTTGCGTTCGACGCGGACGTCGACACCCAGCTCGATCAGATAGTGAACGAGGTTGAAGGTGAAGCTGTCATAATTGTCGATGACGAGGATCATGGGGGCGCCGTAACGATTTTGGTGCGGTGGGGAAAGGGATAGAAGCTTTCGGGCCGCCAAGCCTGGCTGTCATTGCCCGTAACCGGGCGTTCCCGCGAGACGCACGGCCTCGCGCGCCGCGGCGAAGAGCGCGCCCGCCTTCGCCTCGCATTCGCGCTGTTCATAGGCCGGGTTGCTGTCGGCGACGATGCCCGCGCCGGCCTGGACGTGCATTTCGCCGTCCTTGACGATCGCGGTGCGCAGCACGATGCAGCTGTCCATATTGCCGTCGGGGGCGAAATAGCCGACGCCGCCGGCGTAGGGGCCGCGCGCATCGGCTTCGAGTTCGGCGATGATCTGGCAGGCGCGGACCTTGGGCGCGCCGCTGACGGTGCCCGCCGGGAAGCCCGCGAACAGCGCATCGATCGCATCCTTGTCGGGCGCGATGCGGCCGATGACGTTCGAGACGATGTGCATGACGTGGCTGTAGAATTCGACGGTGTAGCTGTCGGTGACCGTCACGCTGCCCCCCGTCGCCGCCCGCCCGACGTCGTTGCGGCCGAGGTCGAGCAGCATCAGATGCTCGGCGCGTTCCTTGGGATCGGCGAGCAGGCTTTCGCGGTTCTCGGCATCCTCGGCGCTGGTGCGGCCGCGCGGGCGGGTTCCGGCGATCGGCCGGATCGTGATTTCGCCGTCGCGCACCCGGACGAGGATCTCGGGCGACGAGCCGATCAGCGCGAAGCCGGGCAGGTCGAGGAAATAGAGGAAGGGCGAGGGGTTCACGCGGCGGAGCGCGCGGTAGAGGTCGAAGGGTGGCAGGTCGAACGGGGTCGAGAAGCGCTGCGACAGCACGACCTGAAAAATGTCGCCCGCGGCGATATAATCCTTGGCGGTCGCGACCATCTTCGCGAAATCTTCGGGCGTCGTCGCGGCATTCGGCCCGATGTCGCCGGGCAGCGTTTCGGTCGAAGCGCGGTCGGCGTGGGCGCTGGCGCTCGACAGGCGCGCGGCGATGGTGTCGAGCCGGTCGTGCGCGGCCTCGATCATCCGGTCGATCGCCCCGGCCTTGTCAGGCCAGATCGGGGCGATCAGGAACAGCTCGTCGGCGAGGCGGTCGAAGACAAGGATCGTCGTCGGGCGCACGAACACCATGTCGGGCAGCCCGAGTCCGGCGCCCGGGGCACGCGGGATGCGTTCGACGAGGCCGATGGTTTCATAGGCGAAGAAGCCGACGAGCGTCGCGAGCGCCTTGGGCAGCCCCTCGGGAACATCGAAACGGCATTCGGCAACGAGATCGCGAAGCGCCTGCAATGCGCCGGTTTCGAGCGGCTGGAACGCGGTGCGGTCGCGGCGCCAGTCGCGGTTGATGCGCGCGGCATCGCCGGTAACCTCGAACATCAGATCGGGATCGAGCCCGAGCAGGCTGTAGCGCCCGCGCGTCTCGCCGCTTTCGACCGATTCGAGCACCCAGTCGCCGCGTCCCGGCTCGATCAGCTTGAGCGCCGCCGAAACCGGGGTTTCGATATCGGCGATCAGCCGCTGCCAGACGACCGCGCCACGCCCTGCGGCCAGCGCTTCAAGCGCGGCGGCTCTGCCTTCGAGACTCACCCCTATTCGGCGACCGGCGCGTTGCCGGTCAGTTCGGCGCGCAGCTGGTCGACGAGCTTCTTGTTGATCGTCACCCCGGCGCGGCGGCGCGCTTCGGCCGCCAGCTGTTCGATCAGCTCGTTGCCGAAAGCGGGCGCGAGCGGTTGGGCGATCGCGGCGACGCGCCCCGGTTCGATCGCTTTCGGGTCGGGGCGCTGGACATCGTTCAGCGCGATCACCATCCAGCCGCGGTTGCCCGGGATTTCGAGCGTCTTCACGCTGTTTTTCGCCATCGAGAAGAGGAGGGCGAGTTCGGGCGGTACCGGCTGGCCATTGGCGCCGAGTTCGGCGCGGCGGCCGCCGATCGCCTGGACGCTGCCGATGTTCGGGCCGGCGGCCGCCACGGCATCGGCAAGGCTCTTGCCGCCCTCGACCGCCTTCGAGATCGCACGCGCCTTGTCGCGGGCGACCTTCTGTCCTTCGGCAAAGCGCCATTCGCCGAGCAGGTCACCGCGAATCTGCGCGAAGGGCGGAGGCGCGGCGTCGGCGATCGATTTCACGGCATAGACGCCGAATTTCTCGTTCTCGACGAGCGTCGCGATATGGCTTTCACCCTCGCCGGCGGCCTGAAAGGCCTGCGCGACGAGCGGCGCGAGTTCGGGAGCCGGCACATAGGCGGGCTGGCCGGGGGCGCGGCCGCTGGGCAGGATCGCCGGCGTTTCGACGACCTGCAGCTTGCGGTCGGCAGCGATTTCCTCGATCGACGCGCCGCCGTTCACGGCGTCCTGGATCGCGTTATAATAATCGACGATCGCCTCGTTCGCCTTGTTCTTGGCGAGCTCGGTGCGGATCTCGGCGCTGGCGTCGGCAAGGCTGCGCGCGGGCTTCGCGGTCACATCCTCGACGCGCGCGACGGTCCAGCCGAGGCCGGTCTGCGTCGGGCCGACGAGGTCGCCGCGCTTGGCGGCGAAGGC
>NZ_DASWTD010000165.1:0-4074 GCF_036402335.1 Sphingopyxis sp.
GACGTGATCGAAACCCCGCTTGCGCTCGACGGGATCGCGATGCGTTTCTCGGATACGGCGGGAATTCGCGCGGAAAGTGCCGATGCGATCGAGAAGATCGGTATCGATCGCGCGAAGACCGCCGTCGAGCGCGCCGATATATTGCTGTGGCTCGGAGCGCCGAAAGACGTGCCCGGGCATCCGCGCACAATCCTGATCGCGGCGCAATCCGACCGCTGGCGCGGCGACGCGGCAGCCGAAGCCGGTGCGGCGCATTGCGACCTCATCCTGTCCGCAGCGACCGGTGAGGGGATGGACAAGCTCCACAAATATATCGTCGCGATGGCGCGAACCATGCTGCCGCGCGAGGGCGAGGCGGCGCTGCGCCAGCGTCAGCGCGCGGCGCTCGCCGAGGCGCGCGAATGGCTGACGATCGAGCCGGGATCGCGCGAGGCGAGCGATTTGATCCTGCTCGCCGAGCGGCTCAGGCTTGCCGCAATCGCGCTGGACCGGATTACCGGACGCGCCGGAGTCGAAGACATGCTCGACGCGCTCTTCGGGCGTTTCTGCATCGGGAAATGATGTTCCACGTGAAACATCGCATCGGTCGCGACGCGGTGGATTCGCTGCGCACTTTGCGCTAAAGGCGCCGCAATCATGCAGGATGAAGCAATTTTCGATGTCATCGTCGTCGGCGGTGGGCACGCCGGAACCGAGGCCGCCGCGGCCGCGTCGCGCCTTGGCGCGCGCGTCGCGCTCGTCAGCTTCGACCCCGCGCTGATCGGGACGATGTCGTGCAATCCGGCGATCGGCGGGCTTGGAAAAGGCCATCTGATGCGCGAAGTCGATGCGCTCGATGGCTGGATGGCGCGCGCGGCGGACAGCGCGGCGATTCACTACCGGATGCTCAACGCATCGAAAGGCGCGGCGGTGCAGGGACCGCGTATCCAGGCCGACCGCAAGCTCTATCGCGACGCGATCCAGGCGCTGCTGGCGGCCGAGGACAATATCACCGTCGTTGCGGGGGAGGCTTCGGCGCTGCGTTTGTCGGATGACCGGCGGGTCGAGGGTCTCGAACTCGCAAACGGGTCGGTGCTCGCTGCGGGCGCAGTCGTGCTCGCGACGGGCACCTTTCTTGGCGGGCGTCTGTTTCGCGGCGAAGAGCGGATGGAAGGCGGGCGCATCGGCGAGGCCGGCGCACACCGGCTCGCCAGCCAGCTTCGCGCCGCCGATCTTCCGATGGCGCGGCTCAAGACTGGCACACCGCCGCGGCTCGACGGGCGGACGATCGACTGGGCGCGGCTCGCCGAGCAGCCGTCGGACAGCGCCGAGGGGGCAAGCTGGACCTGTTCCACGTGGAACAGCAAACGGTCGGTGCCGCAGATATTTTGCGCGATCACGCGCACCAATAGCGAGAGCCATGCGATCATCGCGGCAAACCTCGATCGTTCGCCGCTGTTCACCGGCGCGATCGGCGCGGCGGGGCCGCGCTACTGCCCGTCGATCGAGGACAAGATCCACCGGTTTGCCGATCGCGACGGACATCAGGTGTTTCTCGAGCCGGAGGGGCTCGACTCATCGCTCGTCTATCCGAACGGCATTTCGACGTCGCTCCCCGCCGATGTGCAGCTCGCGATGCTGCGCACGATGGAGGGGCTGGAGACCGTCGAGATGGTCGTGCCGGGCTATGCGGTCGAATATGATCATATCGATCCGCGCGCACTCGACCGGACGCTGCAGGTCCGCGCGATGTCGGGTGTCTGGTGTGCGGGGCAGATCAACGGAACGACCGGCTATGAGGAGGCGGCGGCGCAGGGGCTGATCGCGGGCGCGAATGCCGCGCTCGCGACGCTTGGCCGCGATCCGCTGATCCTCGACCGGAGCATATCCTATATCGGGGTGATGGTTGACGATCTGGTGTTGCAGGGGGTGACCGAGCCCTACCGGATGCTCACCGCGCGCGCCGAATACCGGTTGCGGTTGCGTGCCGACAATGCCGCAACGCGCCTGACGCCGAAGGGGATTGCGCTGGGACTGGTGCGGCCGGCGACCGCAGCCCTGTTCGATGCCCGCCAGGCTGAGCGGGAGCGGGCGGAGTCACTGCTCGATGCGCCGGTCGCGACCGCCGATTATGCCGCGATCGGGCTGGCGCTGCCGGGCGACGGGATCGCGCGTCGGCGGATCGATCTGCTGCGCTATCCCGAGATGTCGATCGGACGACTCGCACTGCTCGCGCCCGAACTAGGATCGATCGATACCGCGATCCTCTCAGAGGTTGCCGAGGATGCACATTATGCGCCCTATATCGCGCGGCAGGACGCCGAACTTCGCGCACTTGCGGCGAATGAGGCGATCCTGCTCGATCCGGCGCTCGACTATGCGGCGATCGGCGGACTCTCTCGCGAGATGGTCGAGCGGTTGACGAAAGCCCGGCCCGAGACGCTGGGGCAGGCGGCGCGGATCGACGGGGTGACGCCGGCGGCGCTGACCGCCATCATGGTGCACAGCCGGCGGCGCGCGGCGTGATCATCCCGCGGTATCGCTTCATATCTGCACAGGGGGCGAGCGATGTCCTTTGAACTTCTGGCAAATGAAGAGGCCGCACGGGCTTGGGTCGACAGCACCTTTGCGCCGACCGCTGACCAGTGGACGAAGCTCGATCGCTTTGTCGAAATGCTCGTTGCCGAAAATGCGCTGCAAAATCTGATCGCCGCGTCGACGATCCCGACGATCTGGGTTCGGCATATCGCCGACAGTGCACAGCTTTTGTCATTCGACACGCGTGAGGGAGAGGGGCTCTGGATCGATCTCGGGAGCGGGCCGGGGCTGCCCGGGCTGGTGGTTGCGATCCTGTGTGCGCGACCGATGCTGCTCGTCGAATCGCGCCGGCGCCGGTGCGACTTTCTGCGCGCGGTCGCTGGCGAACTCGATCTGACGCATGTCGAGGTTGCCGAGGCGCCGCTTGAGCGTATCGAAACGCATCTTGCGGCAACGATCAGCGCGCGCGCGTTCGCCCCGCTCGACCGGTTGCTCGACTTATCCGCGCGTTTTTCCACCGAATCGACGCAATGGCTGCTGCCAAAGGGCCGAAACGCGGTTAAGGAACTGGCGTTGCTGCCCCAGCCATGGCAGAGAATGTTCCACGTGGAACAGAGCCGTACCGACGCCGAGAGCCAGATTCTGGTTGGCACCGGCAGGATCGCGGCAAAACAGCGAGGAAAGCGATGATCCGCATTGCCGTGGCAAACCAGAAGGGCGGGGTCGGCAAGACGACGACCGCGATCAACCTGGCGACCGCGCTTGCGGCAACCGGCTGGCGGACGCTGATCATCGATCTCGATCCGCAGGGCAACGCCTCGACCGGGCTGGGAATCAAGCAGTCACAGCGCGAATTTTCGAGTTACGAGCTGCTTCGCGGCGATTCGACGCTCGCCGAATGTGCGATTCCGACCGCGGTACCGCGGCTCGATATCGTTCCCGCGACGGTCGATCTGTCGGGCGCCGAGATCGAGCTGATCGAATTTCAGGACCGTTTGCACCGCCTGCAGCAAGCGCTGTCGAGCACCGAGGCGGGGCAATGGGATATCTGCCTGATCGATTGCCCGCCCTCGCTGGGCATGCTGACACTCAACGCCCTGATCGCTGCCGAATCGCTGATCGTGCCGTTGCAATGCGAGTTTTTTGCGCTCGAGGGGCTGAGCCAGTTGCTCACGACGGTCGAGCGTGTGCGTGAGCGCTTCAACCAGCGCTTGTCGATCCTTGGTGTCGCGCTGACGATGTTCGACCGGCGCAACCGGCTGACCGACCAGGTGTCGGACGATGTCCGCGAAGTGCTGGGGCCGGTGGTGTTCGAAACGGTGATCCCGCGCAACGTCCGCCTGTCCGAAGCGCCGAGCCATGGCTTGCCGGCGCTGATCTACGACCATCGCTGCGCGGGGTCGGCGGCCTATATTGCGCTGGCGCGCGAGTTGATCGACCGGCTTCCCGATATCCGCAAGGCGGCATAAATGGCTGATAATAAAGAAGAAAGTGGAAATTCTCCGGCGCGCAAGCGGCCCTCGGGGCTCGGTCGCGGGCTGAATGCGCTGTTCGGCG
>NZ_DASWTD010000166.1:0-2559 GCF_036402335.1 Sphingopyxis sp.
CACCGCTCATCACGCTCGCGCTGCTCTATTTCCTTTTCCCCGAACAGCTTGTGCAACTGATGCGCTGGCTGATGCGCAAACGCGCGCGCGTCGTGCGCAAGACCGTCGCCGTCGACGGCCGCATCTGGCCCTATCTCGAAGGCGGCGATCGGTCGAAGCCGACGCTCGTGATGGTCCACGGCTTCGGCGCCGACAAGGATCACTGGACCTTTTACGCGCCGTGGCTGACGCGCGACTATCACCTGATCGCCCCCGACCTGCCGGGGTTCGGCGAGAATGACCGCAACGGCGAATTGCCGTTCGACGTGACAAGCCAAGCGGCGCGGTTGAAGGGCTTTCTCGATGCGCTCGGGATCGAGCGCCCGCATCTGGGCGGCAACAGCATGGGCGGCTGGATCGCGCTGCGCTTTGCGATCGACTATCCCGATCACCTTCGCACGCTGACGCTGATGAACAATGCCGGGATCATGGGCGCCGACGAAAGCGAATTGCAGAAACTGGCCGCCGACCGCGATTATAACCCGTTGGTGCTCGCCAGCCTCGAGGACGCCGACCGCCTGATCGCCTTCGTCGTCCGCAAGCCTACGCATGTGCCCGCGCGGCTGAAGCCGGTCATCTACGCCGACGCGCTCAAGCACCGCGACCTGCTCGACAAGATTTTCTGGGTCATCGCCGACGAGATGGAGCAGAAGCCGCTCAACGACCAGCTCGGCGGCGTGAAGGTGCCGACGCTGATCGTCTGGGGCCGCCACGACAAGTTGATCGACGTCAGCTGCGTCGCGGTGCTGGAGGCGGGGATCGCGGGCAGCACATCGCACATTTTCGAACATGTCGCGCATGTGCCGATGATCGAGGATCCGAAAGCGACCGCCGAAGTCCAGCGCGCGTTTCTTTCCCGCCACTAATCCTTCCATCGTCACCCCGGATCGAGTCCGGCATGACGAACAGTGGAACCACGCTTGCCAACCCCTCGATCCCGCGTCAGTCTCTCCCGATAATAAGGGGAGAGACAAATGCGGTTGAAGGTCGGCCTGCTCGGTGGGGGCAGCTGGGGGACGACGGTCGCGTCGGTCGTATCGCGCAATGCGCCGATCACGCTTTGGGCGCGCGATGCCGAAACGGTCGACGGCATCAATGCCGATAACGAGAACCGCAAATATCTGCCCGGAATCAAGCTGCCGTCGGCGCTCCGCGCCACCGCCGATATGGCGGAGGTCGTTGCGGGCGCCGATGTGCTCGTCATGGGCGTGCCTTCGCACAGTTTCCGCGCGGTGCTCGAGGAAGCGCGCAACCATCTTCGCCCGTGGGTGCCGGTGATCAGCCTGACCAAGGGGCTCGAACTTGCCTCGGGCAAGCGGATGACCGAGCTGATCGAGGAAGTCCTCCCCGGCCACCCCGTGGGCGTCCTCACCGGCCCCAATCTCGCCCGCGAGATCATGACCGGACAGGCGGCGGCGAGCGTGCTCTCGATGGAGGACGAGATCGTCGTCCGCGCGCTCCAGCCGGTGTTCCATTCGGGGCTGTTCCGCGTCTACACCAACACCGACCTGCTCGGCTGCGAACTGGGCGGCGTGCTCAAGAATATCATCGCGATCGCGGTGGGGATGGGCGACGGCCTCGGCGCGGGCGACAACACACGTTCGGCGCTGATGACGCGCGGGCTTTCCGAAATCACCCGGCTCGGCGTCGCGATGGGCGGACGCGCCGAGACCTTTGCCGGCCTCACCGGCATGGGCGACCTGATTGCGACCTGTACCAGCCCGCTCTCGCGCAACCGCCACGTCGGGGTCGAACTCGGCAAGGGCCGGCCGATCGACGAGATCATCGCGGGCATGAATATGGTCGCCGAGGGGGTAAAGAGTGCGCCCACCGTCATCGCGCTCGCCGAACGTTACCGCCTCGACATGCCGATCGCGCGCGACGTGTTCGATGTGACGCAAGGCAAACGCAGCGCGCAGGACGTGTTTCGCGGGCTGCTCCGCTCGGCGGTGGGCGACGAAGCGCACCCCGGTTGAGCGTTTCCACCGCGACCCGTGCCATTTCGGCGATTAGCCGGGAATAAAAGGCCGATCTGCTTCGTTGACTCCCCTGACCGCCCGGCAATGGGCGGGCAATCAGGAGATGGACGATGAAAAAATGGACCACCCTTGCAATCATTCTGGCGCTCCCCGCCACCGCAGCGGTCGCCGCCGTTCCCTATGGCTCGATGCCCCCGGGATTCGAGGCGCCGCACATCCGCACGTCGCCGATCGCGGGCGTCGTCAACCAGCAATGGTATAATTACAAAGCCGATATTCTCGAGGCGGAGAAGGAGCTGACCAGCGACCTGCGCCATTCGACCGACCGCGAAGACCGCTGGGACGCGTGGGATGAATGGGAGACCGAGGTGGTCGACGCCGACAAGGATTATGTGAAGGAAATGCGCAAGAAGGGCTATCGCAGCGGCCGCGTGACGGTCGGCGGCTAAGCTCTGCCGAGTTACCCGGAGCCTTGCTCCGGGCCGCAGGGAAGGGCGGGTGTCATGGGGCACCCGCCCTTTCTTGTTTGTTGAATCCTCCC
>NZ_DASWTD010000167.1:0-4427 GCF_036402335.1 Sphingopyxis sp.
AACGAAAAGGTCGCGGTACAGCCGACGCTGACCGTCAGCCACGACAGCGGCTTTTATGTCGGCGCCTGGGGCTCCTCGCTTCCCGACAGCGACGCCTATGGCAAGTTCGAACTCGACCTCTACGGCGGCTATGCGACCGAAATCGCGCCGGGTACGACGGTTGACGTCGGCGTCACTTGGTACACCTATCCGGGCAGCCACGACGGCGGCGCGCCGACCGACTATTTCGAGGCGATCGGCAAGCTGTCGCACGACATCGGTCCGCTTTCGGCGACCGGCACCGTCGCCTATGCCTGGGACCAGAAGTCGCTGGGCGACGACAGCTGGTACTTCAACCTCGGCCTCGGCTACGGCATCCCGAACACCCCGGTCACGCTCAATGCTGGCGTCGGCTACGCCGATGGCTCGCTCGCGCTGACTGCACCCGACGGCAATTATATCGACTGGTCGCTCGGTGCGTCCTATGTCGTCGGTCCGGCGACGCTCTCGGTGCAATATGTCGACACCGACATCAAGAAGACGGGCATCAAGGCCGACGACACACTCTTCGATCCAACCGTGGTCTTTACGCTGGGCGTTTCTTTCTGAACGCCTGACGGGTCAGCGACCACGCGCTAGGGGGACGGCTTCGGGGGAGGCCGTCCCCCTTTTTCGTGCGCGCCTTCGCGCGCATGTTGCAAAAAAGTCGCATTGGATAGCGCAGATGTGCCTGCGTCGATTTTTTTGTTTGTGCGGCGCAGGAATTTCGTCGACACAAGGGACACGCAAGACCGGATCGGCCCGAAAAGAGGCTGGCCGTCGCGCGGCAGGCAGGGACGATCCATCAATCTTGATACAGGGATCTGTCCATGAAAAATCTTTCCCGCGCATGCCTTGGCATGCTCATCGCCGTTTCGGCGCTTCCCGCCACCGCTTATGCCCAGGAAGAAGAGTCGGGCGACGGCATCACGATCACCGGCAGCGCCACCGTCGTCAGCGATTATCGTTTCCGCGGCTTCAGCCAGTCGGACGAAGAGGCCGCGATCCAGGGCGGCTTCACCATCGGGCATGACAGCGGCCTCTATGTCGGCACCTGGGGGTCGAGCATCGGGTTCAACAACGGCACCGAAATCGACGTCTTCGCCGGTTTCGCGAAGGAAGTGTCGCCCGGCCTGACCGCCGATGTCGGCGCGACGCTCTATCTCTATCCCGGTGCGTCCAACACGTCGGTGATCGAGCCCTATGCCTCGCTGACTGGCGCGATCGGTCCGGCGACGGTGAAGGGTGGCATCGCCTGGGCGCCCGGCGGCCAGGATTCGCTCGGCGACGCGAGCGCGGTCTATCTCTACAGCGATGTGGGCGTGCAGATCCCCGACACGCCGGTGAAGCTGAAGGGCCATTTCGGCTATGCCAAGAGCGACAGCTTCCTCGGCGGCCTCGACGGCGATGTGATCGACTATTCGGTCGGTGTCGATTTTACCTGGAAAGTGCTCACGCTCGGCGTCGCCTACGTCAACACCGATGCGCCGAAGACTCTCGGCTACAAGGAATCGGTGGGCGCCGACGGCGCGGTGGTCTTTTCGCTCGGCGCGTCTTTCTGACGCCGGGCCGGGGCGGCTTCAGGGGGAAGCCGCCCCCTCCATTTCGCACAAGCAGGACAGGAAAGCGGCCCGCGAGGCCGCTTTTTTCGTGCCCGTGCGCTTCGCCGCAACGCGCTTGACCGCATCGATGAACCGTGCAATTTCATCGACGAGTTGAAGCAGCGGAGTTTGATCCCCCATGACTCAAGCCTCTCAAAGCGTTTCCGTTCCTCCCGTCCCGCCCGCAAGGAGCGAGCGAAGTCCCGGCATCAAGCTGGTCATCGCGGTGCTGATCGCGGTCGCGCTGATGGTTCCCCTTTTGATGATTTACGGCCTGCTCTGGGATCGCCAGCAGCAGGCGCAGACCGCGCAGGCCTCGATCGGACAGGGCTGGGGCGGGCAACAGACGATCGCCGGGCCGGTGATCGTCATCCCCTATCGCGCGACCGAGACGAATAGCGTGACCGAAAATGGCAAGGACGTCACGCGGACCGTCAACACGATCCGCAACCTCTATCTCTCGCCGCAGTCGAACACCGCCGATGTCGTCATCAAGCCGGAGAAGCGGCGGAAGGCGATTTACGAGACCGTCGTCTATGAAAGCCAGATTGCGGGGAGCGCTACCTTCGCATTGCCCGCCGACATCGCGCGCTTTGGCGTCGCGCGCGAGGCGCTGATGCTCGACCGCGCCGAAGTGCGCCTCGGGATCAGCGACGCACGCGGGCTGGTCGACGGCAACAGTGTCGCGGTCAATGGCACCCCGCTCGCGCTCCAGCCGGGCAAGGGGCTGCTCTCCACCGGCAATTCGGGGACCTTCGCGTTCGTCGACTGGAGCGCCGGCGCACCGCTCAAGGTCGATTACAGGATCGGCGTGCGCGGGCTCGGCGATTTCAAGCTGATCCCGCGCGGTGTCGACACCCGCTGGACGGTGAAGTCGACCTGGCCGAACCCGAGCTTCGGCGGCGATTTCCTGCCCGCCAAGCGCAGCGTGACGGGCAGCGGTTTCACCGCGACCTATGCTGTTCCGAACCTCGCGCTGGGGCAGGCGCAGGTGTTGACGGGCGACCTGTCGCCGCCGGTCACGAGCCATTATTCGGGCGACAATGGCCCGCGCTACGCCGAAGTGGCCGAGGCGACCGCGGTGGCGAGCGACGGCAGCAACGTGGAAAGTTCGGGCGGTACGGCGAAGGCGGTCGCGATCAGCCTTGTCGAACCCGTCGACCTCTACAGCCAGGTCGATCGCAGCATCAAATACGGCTTCCTGTTCATCGGCTTTACCTTCGTCGCCTTCCTGATGTTCGACATCATCGCGGGTGCGAAGGTGGCACCGGCCGAATATCTGCTGACCGGCGTCGCGCTGGTGCTGTTCTTCGTGCTGTTGCTCGCCTTTGCCGAGGTGATCGGTTTCACCTTCGCCTATATGCTGGCATCGGCGGCGATCATCGGGCTGCTCGCTTTTTACAGTGCGGCGGTGCTGAAGAGCTGGAAGCGTGCGCGCTTCCTCGCAGCGATGCTGATCGGCCTTTATGCGCTGCTCTACGTGCTGCTGAACCTCGAGGCCTATTCGTTGCTCATCGGGTCGGTGCTGATGTTCTTCGCCCTCGCCGGGGTGATGTACATGACCCGCAACATCGACTGGGGCGGGCTTGGCAAGAAGGAGGAGGTTGCGGCGGCGTAGGTGTACCCCGGCGAAGGCCGGGGCCCACGAAACGTAGCGCGAGGTAGAATGGGCCCCGGCTTTCGCCGGGGTTCACATCATTCGACTACCGCCAGCGCAAATTATGGGGGCCGAGATCCGCGAGGGTCCTGGCCCCCATCAATTTCATGCCGCGCTCCATTTCGGCGCGGAGCAGCGCGATCGCGCGCGCGACGCCGTCTTCGCCCGCGGCAGCGAGTGCGTAGAGATAGAGGCGCCCGCCCGAGCAGGCCCTGGCGCCGACCGACAGCGCTTTCAGCACATGCGTCCCGCGCGTGATGCCGCCGTCGCAGATCACCTCGACCCGGTCGCCCACCGCATCGACGATCTCGGCGAGCGCGTCGAAGGGGGAGATGCTGCCGTCGAGCTGGCGCCCGCCATGGTTCGACACCATGATCGCGGTCGCGCCGATGTCGGCGGCGCGTTTGGCATCCTCGACCGCGACGATGCCCTTGAGGCAGAAGGGGCCATCCCACTTCCTGCGGATCGCTTCGGCGCGTTTCCAGTCGAGGCTCTGGTCGAGCATCGAGGTGAAATATTCGGCGACCGATTTGGGCACGCTCGACCCTTCGGAGACGTGCGTCGCGAGATTGGGCAGGCTGAATTTCTCGCGCAGCACATAGTTGAGCCCCCAGCCGGGTTTGGCGGCGTAGCTCAGCATGTTCGACGCGGTGAAGCGCGGCGGCGAGGTGAAGCCCGAGCGCAGGCAGCGTTCGCGATTGCCGCCGACGATCGTATCGACCGTCAGTGCGACGGCGTCGAACTTTGCGTCGCGCGCGGCGTCGAGCATCGCCTGGTTGAGCCCTTCGTCGTGGTGGACATAGAGCTGGAACAGCTTGGGCCCGTCGGTGAGCGCGCCCGCCTCGGCGAGGCTGATCGTCGCGAGGCTCGATATGCCCGCGACCGTGCCCGCGTTCGCCGCGGCGCGGAGCACGGCGCGCTCGCCCTGCCAGTGAAAGAGGCGCTGGAGTGCGGTCGGCGAGAGGAAAAGCGGCATCGCCATCTCGCGCCCGAAGAGCGTCGTCTTCATGTCGACGCTCGCGACCCCGGCGAGGACGCGCGGGATCAGGTCGCAGTCGTCGAACGCTTCGCGGTTGCGGCGGCGAGTGACTTCGTCGTCGGCGGCGCCGTCGATATAGTCGAACACCGGCCAGGGCAGGCGCCGCTTCGCG
>NZ_DASWTD010000168.1:0-3089 GCF_036402335.1 Sphingopyxis sp.
GCCGCCGTTCGCTACCGCCAGAAACGTCTCGATATCACCGAACCGGTTATCCATCGCCATTCCTGATTTTGAATCATCACTGAAATGATGAAGCGCATTCTAATCAACAATGGCGGGTGACGCTATCTTGCATTCATCAGATTGTACTCAAGCGAAAGGAGTTCGTCATGGATCTCAAACTCAAAGGCAAGACCGCCCTCGTCACCGGATCGACTGCCGGCATCGGTTTCGCGATCGCCAAGCGCCTCGCCGAAGAAGGCGTCGACGTCGTCATCACCGGCCGCAACCAGCAGAAACTCGACGAAGCAGCCGCCGAACTGGCGCAATCGGGAACGATCCGCGCGGTCCTCGCCGACCCTGCCACCGCCGCAGGCGCCGATGCGCTCATCGCCGCGGTTCCCGCGGTCGATATTCTCGTCAACAATCTCGGCATCTATGAAGCCAAACCCTTCGCCGAGATCAGCGATGCCGACTGGCACCATATCTTCGAGGTCAATGTCGTCAGCGGCGCCCGCCTGTCGCGGCATTATTTTCCGAAGATGCTCGAAAAAGACTGGGGCCGCGTGATCTTCATTGCGAGCGAAAGCGGCCTGCTGCCGCCCGCCGAGATGGTCCACTACGGCATGACCAAGACCGCGCAGCTCACCATCGCGCGCGGCCTCGCCGAGCAGACCAGAGGTACGGGCGTCACCGTCAACAGCGTGCTGCCCGGGCCGACGCGGTCGGAAGGGATCACCGACTTCATCCGCTCGGTCGTATCGAACCCCGACGCCCCCGAAGCCGAGCGCGAAAAAGCCTTCTTCGAGGAGCTGCGTCCGCTGTCGCTGATCCGCCGCCTGATCGAGGCCGACGAGATCGGCGCGATGGTGACCTATCTCGCGAGCCCCCTCGCGGCGGTTACCAACGGCGCCGCGATCCGTGCCGAAGGCGGGATCGTCCCGACGATTGCTTGAGTGGTTCCCCTCCCGCAAGCGGGAGGGGGATTCTTACACTTTGACGATCCCGCGCGCGATCAGATCATGCGCCGTCGCGAGGATCGCTTCCTCCGGCGCGCGCATCGTCCAGCCGAGGCGCGCCATCGCATGGCCGCTGTCGCCGCCGCGGACATTGCCGAGTTCGGCGGCGACCTGTTTGAGTTCAGGCCGAACAAGCGCGAGCAGCTTGAGCAGCCAATCGGGCATCTTCTTCGTCGGCACCTTGCGCGCCTGCTCGCCCAGATTGGCCTTCAGGATATTGGCGACATCGATGAACTTCAGGAACGGCCCCGAACAGACGAAGCGCTCGTCCGCGATCCCCTCCGCCGTCAACGCACGATAATGGAGGTCGGCGACGTCGCGCACGTCGATGATCCCGAAGCCGACGTCGGGGCACATCGGCACCTTGCCTTCGAGCAGTTGCTTTATCAGCTCGATCGAGGTTGAGAGATCGTCCGATAGCAAAGGACCGAACACCGCCGCGGGATTGACCGAGGCGAATTCCATATCGCCACCCTCCGCGGCGACCCAGTCGCGCGCGGCGCGTTCGGCGACGGTCTTCGAGCGCGGATAAGGCATGACGTCGGGGTTGGCGAGATTGGTCCAGTCGGCCTCGTTGTAGAGATCGCGCCCCTTGCCATGGCCATAGGCGATCGCCGCCATCGACGAAGTCAGGACGAAACGCCGGATCCCGGCCGCCCGCGCGAAACGCAGCGCACGCAGCGCGCCCTCGCGTGCCGGGACGATCAACTCGTCGGCATGTTTCGGCACGCCCAACGGAAAGGGCGACGCGACATGCGCAACATGCGTGCAGCCGGCGACCGCTTCGGCCCAGCCAGCGTCTTGTTCGAGGTCGGCCGCGAAGAATTTCAGCCGGTCGTTGTCGACATTCAGCCAGCCGCGAACCTCGGGCTCGCGTTCCGGGCGGCGCACCGTCGTGTGGACCGTCCAGCCATTGTCGATCAACTGCCCGATGAGGAAGCCCGCGATATAGCCGCTGCCCCCGGTAACCAGTGCCGTGCCCGTCATGTGCCCCTCCTCACTCGTCAGGCGAGGAGGGTAGCAGGATTATTTGAGCAGCACGAGTTCCTCGGCCATGCTCGGGTGGAGCGCGACCGTCGCATCGAAATCGGCCTTGGTCAGCCCCGCCTTCACCGCGATCGCCGCTGCTTGCAGGATTTCGGGGGCGTCGGGGCCGATCATGTGCAGCCCGACGACCTGGTCGGTCGCCGCGTTGACGATCATCTTGTAGAGCGCGCGTTCGTTGCGGCCCGCGAGGACATTCTTCATCGCGCGGAAGTCGCTGGTGTAGACGCGGATCGAGCCGAGCTTGTTGCGCGCCTCGGCCTCGGTCATGCCGACCGCGCCGATCGGCGGATGGCTGAACACCGCGCTCGGGACATTGGAATAGTCGACGATGGTCGGCTTGCCGCCGAACACCGAGTCAGCGAACGCCTGCCCTTCGCGGATCGCCACGGGGGTCAACTGGATACGGTTGGTGACGTCGCCGACCGCATAGATGCCCGGTACCGACGACTGGTTCGTTTCGTCCACCTTGATCGCGCCGTCCTTGTCGAGGTCGACGCCGACCTCTTCGAGGCCGAGCCCCCTGCTGTTGGGTACGCGTCCCGCGGCAACGAGCACGGCGTCGGCCTGGATCGGGTCGCAGCCTTCGAGATGGACGGTCAGCGAACCGTCGTCATTCTTCTCGATCGACTGGAACGGCGCGTTGAACTTGAACTCGATGCCCTTGGTCATCGAAATCTGGAGCAGCCGGTCGCGGATCTGCTCGTCATAGCCGCGCAGGATCGTGTCGCCGCGGTTGACGATCGTCACCTTGCTGCCGAATTCGTTGAAAATCCCCGCGAACTCGTTGGCGATATAGCCGCCGCCCGCGATCACGACGCGCTTCGGCAGCGCCTCGAGATGGAAGACCTCGTTCGAAGTAATCGCATGTTCGCTGCCCGGGAATTCGGGAACGTGCGGCCAGCCGCCGGTCGCGATCAATATGTTCTTGGCGCTGATTTCCTGCCCGTCGGCAAGCCGCACCTTTTGCGGTCCGACGATTGTCGCGCGCGTCTTGAACAGCGTGACCTTATGATTGTCGAGCGTCTG
>NZ_DASWTD010000169.1:0-6542 GCF_036402335.1 Sphingopyxis sp.
ATGTTTCTCTCCCGTTTGGCCTGTTAGCCTGTGATGGAGCAGCTGACGCGGATTTTTCCGTCGAACACTGCATCGGCGCGCTGGCCGGGTCGTATTTCGTGAATTCCGGTAATCGCGCCGGCGGACACCCAGGTTCCGGGCGGGATCGCGATGCCGCGCGCGCGAAGCGTGCGGATCAGGAACAGCGCCGATCCGAACGGACCATCGAGCATCGTTTCCATCGTGGCCGTGCCGACGGTCTCGTCGTCGATCGCCATCTCGACAGGCATGGCGATGAGGTCGGTCTCGCGCCAGTCGGGGATCGACGGACCGAGGACAAGCCCCTTGTTGTTGCCATAGTCCGAAGCCGTGACGGCCGGGCCGTGCCGGTTGATCCCGATAAAGGGCGAACTCGCGATCTCGAGGCCGGTGCGGACATCGACGATGCAGTCGCGGACCGAGGACAGATCATAATCGCGCGCGCCGATCTCGCCGAAGCATAGCAGCACCTCGGCCTCGGCCGCCGCAAAGCCGGCGGCATAGACGGGCATCGCGGGCGCCTGTGCGGCGCTGCCGTCGACGATCTCGTCGCAGAAGATCGGGCCGGTCAGGCGGTTGCCACCGTAGCGGTCGACGAGGTCGGCGGCGATTCGCCCGACTTTCCATCCGCCGACGCGGCGCCCGTCGAGCACGATGGCCGCATCCTGGATGGCATAAGCCTCCGCCATCGTTTGCGGAAACGCGCCAGGATAGACGGTAAGCGGTGTCTTTTTCGCGCGTGCCGCAAGAAAGGCCTGGGCCACAATGTTCGGGTCGCTGGTCGATGCCATATTTTGTGATTTCCCTCTTCGGCGAATGTCTCTAAAAGACACCGGTGTCAAAAGCAAGCGAATAGCCATGGATGCGGTTGATTTTGCTGGCCCGAACGCCCATCAGGATGGCGGCAGGACAGGCAGGGCAGGGACATCGCGCCCGATCGGCATGACTTGCAGGGGAAAGCAGAAGTATATGGCGGCTCAAACGACCGGACCGGGATCCAGACAACCGACGATCAACGATGTGGCGGCGCTCGCCGGGGTTTCGAAAAAGACGGTCAGCCGGGTGATCAACCGGTCCGAATTCATCAGCGAAAAGACGCGGACCGCGGTCCGGGAAGCGATCGAGCAGCTCGGCTTCGTTCCCAATCCGCAGGCGCGCGCGCTCGCCTTTCGCCGCAATTTCCTGATCGCGCTGCTCCACGACAACCCCAATGCGCAGACGGTGCTGAATTTCCAGCAGGGCGTGCTCGACGCGATCAAGGACAGCGACCTGGCGCTGCTCGTCCGCCCGGTCGACCGGACGTCGGACAAGATGCTCGACGATGTGCGTACCTTCCTCGAAAAGCAGCGGCCGATCGGCGCGATGCTGTTGCCGCCGATTTCGGAGAATGACGATCTCGCCGCGCTCTGCGACAGCCTCGGCGTACGCTATGTCCGCGTCGGCTCGGCGCCGCTCGACGATCCGCAGCATTGCGTGTCGTCGAATGATCGCGAAGTGGTCGGCGAGGCGGTCGGAAAGCTGGTCGCGCTCGGCCATCGCCGCATCGGCTTCGTCCGCGGTCCCGTCGGTTTCCGCTCGGCCGCCGAACGCGAGAAGGGCTTTCTCGAAGCGCTGGCGGCCGCCGGGCTGACGCTCGCCGACGAGCTCAACGAACCCGGCAATTATCGGTTCGCGGCGGGTATCGACGCGGGCGAGCGATTGCTGTCGCTCGCCGAACCGCCAACCGCGATCTTCTGCTCGAACGACGAAATGGCCGCCGGCGTGATGAGCGTCGCGCATGCCAAGAGCATATCGGTTCCGGGCGCGCTGTCGATCATCGGCTTCGACGATTCGCCGACCGCGACGCATATCTGGCCCGCGCTCAGCACGGTGCGCTGGCCGATCCGCGAAATGGGGGTGCGCGCAGCGCATAATCTGGTTCCCGATTTCCTGACCGGAACGATCCAGCCCGCCGATCCCGACACCGCCAGCCTTGCCTCGACCTTCGTCGAGCGCCAGTCGGTCGCGCCGCCGGCGGCACGCTGAGGCTCAGCGGCGCCGGCGCGCCAGCTGATATTCGTAGAGCGACGGCGCGCCATCGACCGCCTGCCCCGTCGCTTCGATATAGGGCGCAGGATTATAGCGAACCTCGATCCTGCGGTTGGCGTGGAGGCCGACGATCCGCTCGCCCGGGCCTTCGAGCCCGCTGGTGATCGCGACCGTAGCGTCGGCGGGAATGCCCTCGGGCATTACCAGTTTCGCATTCCACAGCGTGTTGTAGAGCCCGTGGCCGGGCTTCCAGTAGGGAGCGCCGCCGCCGACCCACAGCTGATATTGCCAGGCGCCCTTCACCTGTTTCGGATCGATGTGCATCTCGATCGCGTCGAACAGATTCTGGTGGTTCGATCCGCTGTGCTGGTCGATGATCGCTTCCTTGTCGACGACCGAGCGCAGGAACACCGACCGCGTCGAGCGGGTGTTGATGCTGACCGGATGGACGACGGGGTTCTCGACCTTCAGATCCTTGACGAGCACATTGTGCACTGCGCCGACATGCACCGAATAATGCGCGCGGCGATCGCCCGTGGTCGTGATATCGGCGATCGTCAGGCTCGCGGCATTGTCGGTGAGGATGCCGCTGTCCGACCGGTCGATCGTCAGCCCCTTCACCCAGCCGTCAAAGACGCCCGTCATGTAGATGCCGTTATAGCCCTGCTCGAGATGATGGCCGAACGCCGGAGCTTCGGGAAATTGCAGCCGCAGGTTCTGGATGCCGACGTTCGTCAGATGCTGCCAGCCGGCAATCACCGCGGGCTGGTCGGCGCGCACGTCATGGAGCAGCGGATCGCCGAGTGTCACCGTCTTGCCGCGCACCGCCACAACACGCGTCGCCTGCGCGACCACCGGCCGGTTCGGAAAGGTCCAGTGGTGCGATCCGATTGGAAGGTCGGTGTCGCCATAGAGCGATTTCAATATCTGGCTCTTCGGCCCCTCGCCCGAAAACCATTGCAGCTGCACGACGTCGCCGACCTTGAGCTTCGCCGCATCGTCGACCGCCAGCGTGCGGCTGAACTGCTTGCCCGACACCCCGGTCGCGAGCACCGGGTCGCGGACATCCTTCGTCCCGTCATAGGAGACCGGGCGGCTGCCCTCGGGGGCGACATAGATCATCCCCCCCGACCAGGTATATTCGGTGAAGAGATAGTCGATATTATGCTCGGGCTCGACCTGCTGCTTCTTCTCGCGCACCAGATATTCGCGCAGCTCGTCATAATCGTGGCTTTTGTCGATGAGCTTCAGCGGGCGGGGGAACCAGAGCTCGCTGCCGCCCGGGCCATTGCCCGCCCCGTCGAGGACGATATCGCTGCGTGTGATCCGCAGTACCTCGGTGATCTGCGTGCGCCCCCTGGGAAAACGCAGCGTCACCTTGCCCTTCACCGCATTGGCGGCGGCGAGCGCGCGCAGCACCGCCTTGGTGTCGTCGAGCCCGTCGTCGGGGATCGCGCCATGGTCGGTGACATCGACGATCGTCCCCGCGTCGGCGGGGAGCGGGGCAAGGCCGAAACCATAGCCGGCATAGCTGAAATCGGGGAGCGGGTTGGCCTTGGCGACAGCGGGGTCCGAAAGGATCGCGGGCAATGTCGCGGGCTGCGCCTGCGCCGGGAAAATCAGCGCCGCGCCCAGCGCCAGTCCAGAAACGAGGCGCGCGGCCCGATTACCCGTCGTCATCAAATCTCTCTCCCTGCGATCGCCCGGTCATGGCGGCGCCGCGAAACGGCGCCGCCACTCCAGTGGATCAGAATTTTGCGCGCAACCCGACCGAGAAACGCCGCTCGGACAAGGCATAGCTGTTGAGCGCGGTCGTGTTGAAATTGCTATACTCGCTCGTCGCCGATTTCTTCGGCATCAAATTCTGTGCCTGCAGCGACAGCGCGAAATTCTCCGTGATGTCGAGCCCGACCTGCGCGTCGAGCTGCGAGCGCGAGCCGACGAAGCTCGGGCGCCCCTCGGAAAATTCGAACACCGCCTCGTCGCGGTAATTATAGGCGAGGCGCGCCGAGAAGGGACCTTTCTCGTACAGGCCGACGAGGTTGTAGCTGTTCTTCGACACCGCGACGAGCGGGAAGCCGGCATTATCCTCCGAATCCGAATAGGTGTAGTTGGCAATCACGCCGAAACCGTCGAGCGGCGAGGGCAGGAAATCCATGAACTGCTGGATACCGATTTCGAAGCCCTTGATCTTGGCGCTCGCGAGATTTTCGGGGCGCGAGAAGGTCAGTTCGCGGCCGTGGTCGTCGAGATTGAGGTCGACGCCGGTGGTGACGAAGCTGGCGATGAAATTCTTGACGTCCTTGTAGAAGACCGCGCCCGAAATCAGCGAGCTCTTGCCCGTATAATATTCGAAGCTGACATCGGCCTGCGTCGAGATCGGCGGTTCGAGATTCACATTGCCACCGGTGACCGACAGGTTGGTCGCGTTGAAGAAAGTCGACGGCGCGAGATCGGCGATCGACGCGCGCTGCATCGTCTGCGACCCCGACACGCGAATCAGGAAATCATCGCTGACGTTGAAGGCAATGTTCGCGCTGGGGAGCACGTTGGTGTAGCGATTCTTGTCGTTGCGCAGCGTGCTGACCGTGCCAACGTTGACGTAGCTGTCGACCGACAGCCGCGTCGATGCAATGCGCACGCCCGCATTCGCCTTGTACGGGATTCCGGCGATCTCGCCCTCGCCCGATACCATCAGATAACCCGCAAGCGTCTTTTCGCTGAAGTCGTAATCGCGCTGCAGGTTGGGCAGCAAGGTCGACTTGCCGTTCGGATCGGGGTTGGGCTCGGCCGCCTGCGCGCGGTTGAAGACATAGTCGAAGGTCGGCGCGGTGCTCAAAAAGCTGCGCGGGAAGGTCCCCGGAATATCCGACAGGAAATCGCCGGCATCGATGCGCTTCAGATAGGGTTCGATCTCGGCGCGGGTCGGGGTGACCTGGCTGCGGAAGGCGTTCGACCTGGCATGCAGGTCTGTATAGCGCACGCCTGCCGCGATCGTCACGCCGCCGCCGGTTTCGTAGCTGACGTCGAGCTTGCCCGTCCATTCCTCGAGCAGGCCGATCAGGCGGTTGCTGCGCACGCCGTTGTTCGCCGGATTGTAGGAGTCATAGTCGGTGGGGTCGAAGCTGCCGAGATCGAGCGACGGGATGGTGTTGTCGCGGAAATCGAACGCGCCGGGAACCAGCGCGGTACCCTGCAAGGTGATGATCTGGATCGTCTGGTCGATCGTGCCCTTGCTGTAATAGCCGTCGGCCTCGATCGTCAGCCCGTTGTCGCCCTCATATTTGCCGTTGAGCCCGTAAAGAAAGCTTTCGGTCGGCTCGTTGCGGATCTGTCCCGCGGTGGTGACGGTACCGTTGGCGTTGCCGGCGACGACCATGCCGTCCTCGACGACGCGATTGGTGACGGGATTGCTACCCGTCGGCAGGCGAAAAGCGAAAAAATCCTGCCGGCGCCCGGTCTTGAGCTTCGAATAGAGCGCATCGGCGGTGATCGTGAATTCGGGGGTGACCTCGAACTGGATCGCGCCGTTGAGGCCGAGGCGCGAGCGGTCGACGGTGAACTGCTCATATTGCAGCAGCGTCGGGGTCGGAATCACGCCGCCATCTGTGCCGGTGTAGGTACGGTTCAGGAAATTGTTGCGCTCGAACGTCTGCGTCACCGAGGTGCGCTTCTGATATTCGCCCGCAAGCATGATGCCGATGCGGCCATCGGCGAATTTGGTCGTTGCGAAACCCGTGATCGCCGGTTCGAACTTGTCCGAATTTTCCGAATAGACGCCCTGCGCGCGGACCGAGATCGTCGGCTCCTTGAACGACAGCGGCTTCGGCGTGACGAGGTTGACCGTGCCGCCAAGCCCGCCTTCGGCCTGGCTGGCGAGCGGCGACTTGCGCACTTCCAACCGGCCGAACAGGCTCGACGGCACCGAATCGAGGCCCGACGAGCGGCCGAGCTGGTCGTTTTCGGGCGGCGACAGACGCGCCGACCAGCCGAGCAGGGTGCGTCCGTCGACTTCGACACGAACCTGCTGGAGCCCGCGCACCGACACCGACTGGCCCTCGCCGAACACGCGGGTGATCTGGACGCCGGTGACGCGCTGCAGCGCCTCGGCGACATTGGCGTCGGGCAGCTTGCCGACATCCTCGGCAGTGATGACGTCCATCACCTGCGGCGCTTCGCGCTTGATATCCGCCGCCTGTTCGAGCGAAGCGCGAATGCCGGTGACGACGATCGCATCCGCATCGTCCGGTGCCGCTGCCGCGTCCTGCGCGTACGCCGGCGCCATCACCAGCGCGGCAAGCGATGCGCCGCCCGCAAGTTTCGCCAACAGATATGCGCCCCGCGCTGCTCGATGTGCCATGCTGATCCTCCCTCTGTCGCTGCGCATTCCCGTCCTGCCGAGGAATGACACCGGTTACTTTGCGAGACAATGAGATCGCCCACCCCAATGCCCGAATTTTCCGAGAGTTTGCTGGCTGGCACTTTGCGGCCGGCCG
>NZ_DASWTD010000170.1:0-8367 GCF_036402335.1 Sphingopyxis sp.
CGCGGATCGGTATCAGCTGGAACAGCTGGACCAAAATCACCAGTGGACTGCCGGTTAGGCATTCGCTTGCGCATCGTTTCAAGGCCCGCGTTCTCGCTGCGGCTGACCGGATCGAGGGCTTTCAGCAGAAATTTCCCTTGCCGGGAGGTGGTCTCGACTATGCGGCGCTCGACGACGCATTCCTGCTGCCAAGCGCGCCGACGCGTCCGGAAACGAATGTGCTGCGGTCGTAGACGACCGACAGGTGCGTGAATTGACGGCCCCTCGGCTCGCGGGTCGGGCCGGATCGTAAAACCGCACGCGGCGTCCGAACCGACCGACCGGCTGGAAGCGCTGCGTCTTGTCTGGCGCGAACCCATGCCGTCGGATCGCCGACATATGCTTATCGGGTTGACGCTCGAGGGAAGCGGCATCCTCCCGGAACTCGCGTCGGCGCATTGTGTAGAAATCCGCCGGCTTCAGCCATTGCTTGCCGAGCATCTGATGCGATTGACCTTGCCCAAAAGGGGGCGGCCTGAATGCCCGCGACGGTTTCGTCTCCGTCAAATGTGGGCTGTCCGCAACCGGCCAAACTGGCCGGAGGCTCAAGAGCCCCCGATCGCCTTCACCAACGCGACGCTGCCCCGCATCCTCTGGGTTTCCAGCGCCAGTGTCGCGCGCTGCGCCTCGAGTGCGTCGGTCTGGGCGGTAACGACCTCCAGATAGTCGGCCGCGCCATTGCGATATCGGGTCAGCGCCAGCGAACTCGTGCGCGCGGCGGCTTCCGCCGCGCTGCGCTGGTCGCCGGTCTGGACGGCGAGCAGGCGGTTCGTTGCGATCGCGTCTTCCGCCTGGCGGAAAGCGCTCAGCACGGTATCGCGATAGCCGGCGGCCAGCTCTTCATATTCGGCGCGGGACATTTTCACCTGGCTCGTACGGCGGCCGCCGTCGAACAGGGTGAGCACCGCCGCGAGCGGGCCGAGGCCCCAGAAGCTGTTCGGCGTCTGGAGCAACTGGCCATGGGTCGTTTCGAACCCGGCCGCTCCGCCGAGCGTCAGCGTCGGGAAGAAAGCCGCACGCGCCACCCCGATCCGCGCATTGGCGGCGGCCATGCGCCGCTCGGCGGCGGCGATGTCGGGCCGGCGTTGGAGCATGTGCGAGGGCGTGCCGGCGGGCAGGGCGGGGGCGTCCAGCGGTTGCACGGCAGGCGGAATGGAGAAATTCGACGCGAGTTCGCCGACCAGTGCCGCGATCTCATGCTCGGTCGCCGCGCGTTCGGCGGCAACGGCGGAGATTTGCGCGCGGGCATTGCCGAGCACCGTCCTCGCGCGGTTGACGTCGATGCCCGATGCGATGCCGCCATTGTGGCGTCGAACGGTGAGGTCATAGGCCTTTTCGAAGGCTTCGACCGTCTGGCGCAGCAGGTCGGCCTGCGCGTCGAGCCCGCGCAGCCTCACATAGGCGTCGGCGACCGCGGCTTGCAGGCTGAGGCGCGCCGAGGCGAGATCGGCCTCGCTCGCCTCGGCATCGGCGCGCGCGGAGGCCACGCCGTTGCGAATGCGGCCCCAGAGGTCGATTTCATAGTCCAGCGCGCCGCTGACGCTGAAATCCTTATAAGTGCGCGCGTTGCCGTCGCCGCCGAAGCGCCCGCCGGACAGGCGTTGCCGGCTGGCGTCGCCTCCGGCGACCACCGTCGGAAACAGGTCGGCGCGCTCGACACGGGCGGCCGCCAGCGCCCCGTCGTAACGCGCGAGCGCGGCGGCAAGGGTGGGGCTGGCCTTTTCGGCACGGATCTCGAGATCGTTCAATATCGGGTCGTTGAAGGCCTCCCACCAGGCCGTGCGCGCGGCGGTATCGAGCGGGGTTGCCTGGGTCCAGCCCGCGACTTCCTTATAGTCCTGCGGCGCGATGGTTTGCGGGGGACGATAGGCGGGGGCCATCGAGCAGGCGCCGAGCAGCGCCGACGCAGCGATCACCGCGAGCCGCACGACCCTAGCCCGCATGCGCAGCGCCTTTGCGGCCGCCGGTCGCGGCGGGGGCCTGCACCTTCACCTTGTCGCCGGTCCGGATCGCGTCGGGCGGCGTATCGATCACGCGTTCACCCTTGCGGACGCCGCCAGAAATGACGACGGTTGCCCCTTCGTCGCGGGCGACCGTGACCGGCCGTACGGTCACGCGGTTGTTGCCATCGATGATCGCGACGGTGGGGCCATCATTGCCGTAAAGGACGGCGCTGCTCGGCAGCGTCAGGCTGTTGCCGCTTCCCTTGCCGACGTCGAAGCGGACCTGCGCGAAGGCGCCTGGCTTGAGCGCACGATCGGGATTATCTGCCTGCAGTTCGACCAGCATCGCTCCGGACTGCGCATCGACCGCGCCCGCGCTGCGGGTCAGCGTCGCGGTGAAACTGCGGCCCGGATATTCGGGCAGCATGAGCGAGGCGGTCATGCCGGCCTTCACATCGGCTGAATAGGTTTGCGGCACGCGCACATAAATGCGGACGCGATGAACGTCCGACACGGTGAAAAGCGGCTGCGACGCGGCGTTGCCCGCGACCACGAGCGCGCCGATCTGCGCCGCGCGGCTGGTGACGACGCCGTCGAAGGGGGCGGCCAGGCGGGTGAAGCCCTGCAAGGCGCGCAGGCGCTTCACATTGGCGAGCGCGGCGTTGGACAGCGCCGACCGGGCGGCGAGGTCACCGGCCTTTTCGTCGGCTTCCTGCCGCGAGACCGCATCCTCGGCCAGCAAGGCATTCCATCGCGTCGCGGTGGTCCCCGCAAGCTTCTGGTTGGCGAGTGCGGTCTGATAGTCGGCCTGTGCCTGCGCGAGCTGCTGGTCGACTTCGGGCGCATCGAGGATCGCGAGAGTCTGGCCGGCGCGGACGCGGTCGCCGATATCGGCCAGCCAGCGACGGACATAGCCGTTGGTGCGGGCATAGATGGCGGCGCTGTTATAGGCCTGGACATTGCCGGGGAGGACGAGGTTGCCGGCGCCGGCGCCGTCCTGTGGCTGGACAACCGCGACGGTGGGAATCGCGGCGTCGGCAGCGATGGCGCGCAGGTCGTTCGTTGCGCCGAGGCGCGAGGCCGTGCCGGCGGCGACGACGACCAGTGCGACGATCGCGGCGCCGATGCCGACGCGCTTCAGGGTCCGGTTGTCGGGACCGCCGGATTCAGCGGGAAGGGGCGTTTCAGGCATAGCTGGGCTGCATTTCCATCTGGGTGTCCGCCGGCTTGTGGCGGCGGTGGACGAGGGCGAAGACGGTGGGGACAAAGAAGAGTGTGGCGATGGTCGCGCAGAACAGGCCGCCGATGACGGCGCGGCCGAGCGGGGCGTTCTGTTCACCGCCGTCACCGAGGCCGAGGGCCATCGGCGCCATGCCGATCATCATCGCCAGCGCGGTCATCAGGACGGGGCGGAAGCGGACGAGGCCTGCCTCGAGCGCCGCCTGCGTTGCATCGCCCAGTTCGGCGAGCTTTTCGCGCGCGAAGCTGACGACGAGGATCGAGTTGGCGGTCGCGACCCCCATGCACATGATCGCGCCGGTCAGCGCCGGGACCGACAGCGTCGTGCCGGTGACGAACAGCATCCAGACAATGCCGGCGAGCGCCGCCGGCAGCGCCGTGATGATGACGAACGGGTCGACCCAGCTCTGGAAATTGACGACGATCAGCAGGTAGATCAGCACGATCGCGGCGGCGAGGCCGAAGCCGAGGCCGGAGAAAGCGGTATTCATCGTCGCATATTGGCCGCGGATGGTGATCGTCGAACCCTTGGGCTCGTCCTTTTTCATCGTCTTGATGACCTGTTCGATGTCCCCAGCGACCGCGCCGAGATCGCGGCCCTGTACCGTTCCATAGATGTCGAGCACCGGCGCGATATTATAGTGCGACACGACCGGCAGCGTGTTCGACCGATTGATCGTGGCAAGGCCGCCCAGCGTCTGGACCGCCCCAGCGCGGTCGCTGGCGGCAGAAACGGGGAGGTTGGACAGGGCGCTGATCGATCCGACCAGATATTCGGGCGTTTGCGCGACGACGGGATAGGAAACACCGCTCTTGGGATCGAGAAAGAAGACCGGCGCGGTCTGCGATGTGCCGGCGAGTGAACTGCCGAGGCTGCTCGTGACGTCGCGTTCGGTCAGGCCATATTGGCCGGCGCGCGAGCGATCGACATCGACGTTGAGCTGCGGCGAACGGCCGGGCTGCTGGATGCGGGCATCGGCGAGGCCCGGGATCGTGCCGATTTTTGCGAGCAGTTTTTGCGCATAGGCGCGATTGGCCGCCGCATCCTTGCCGGCGATCTGGATGTCGATCGGCGCGGGGGCGCCGAAATTCAGAATCTGGCTGGTGATGTCGGCGGGCAGGAAGGAGAAGGTCGTGCCGGGAAAACGGCGAGGCAGTTCGCGGCGGAGCAGGCCGACGATCTCGTCGGTCGGGCGGTGCCCCTCTTTCAGCGTGATCATCATGTCGCCGTCCTGCGGACCGATGGTGCCGCTGTTGTTATAGACGGTGTTGATCGAGCTGACCGGCAGGCCGATATTGTCGGTGATAGCGCCAAGTTCGCCGGCCGGAACGAGCATGCGTACGGTCTGGCCGATGCGGTCGAACCGCGCCGCCGTATCCTCGATCCGCGATCCGACCGGCACGCGGATATGCATCGCGATCTGGCCCGAATCGACCGAGGGAAAGAAATTGCTGCCGAGCATTGGCAACAGGCCGAAAGACAGGATGACGATCGCGAGGAAGCCCAGCAGAAACGGCTTGCGCGCGCCGAGCGCGCGGCGGAGCAGGCTCACATAGTCGGCGCGAATCTTTTCGAACCGGTGTTCGAAGCCGCGCTGGAACCGCACCAGCGGATTGCGCGAGTTGGGCGTGCCGGCCAGATGTGCATCCTCATCGCCGGGGCGATGGGGTTTCAGCAGATACATCGCCATCGTCGGGACCAGCGTGCGCGACAGGACGAACGACGCGATCATCGCGAATACGACCGCCAGCGCCATCGGTACGAACAGGAAGCCCGCGACACCTGGCAGGAAGAACATCGGCACGAACACGATGCAAATGCACAGCAGCGCGACAAACGCCGGGGTCACGATCTGCGCCGCGCCATCCAGAATCGCCTCGATGACGCCCTTGCCCTGTTCCAGATGCCAATTGATATTCTCGATCGTCACAGTGGCATCGTCGACCAGGATGCCGACCGCGAGCGCGAGGCCGCCGAGCGTCATGACGTTCAGCGTCTGGCCGAACGCCGCGAGCGCCGCGATAGCCGCGAGGATCGCGAGCGGGATCGACAGGGCGATGATCACCGTCGACCGCCACGAGCCGAGGAACAGCAGGATCATCAGCGAGGTCAATGCGGCGGCGATCGCGCCTTCATGGACGACACCTTCCACCGCGCCCTTCACGAACAGCGACTGGTCGCCGATCGGCAGGATCTTCAACGTATCGGGCAGCGTGGCGCTGATCTTCGGCAGCGCATCCTTGACGCCGTTGACGATGGCGAGCGTCGACGTCGCGCCGTTCTTGAGCACCGTCAGCAGGACCGACCGGCTGCCTTCGACGTGAACGACATTGGTCTGCGGGCCGCTGCCGTCGCGGACGAAGGCGATATCGCGCATATAGATCGTCGCGCCGTTCACCACCTTGACCGGCAGGTCGTTCAGCGCCTCGATCGTGCCCGGCGCGTTGTTAAGCCGCACGCTATATTGCGTCGATCCAATCTTGACGAAACCCGCCGGATTGATCTGGTTCTGCGCGGCGATCGCGGCCCCGACGTCCTGCGCGGTCAGCCCCTTGGACTGCAGCGCGACCGGATTGAGGTCGATCTGGACCTGCCGCTGCCTGCCGCCCGATGGATAGGGCATGGCGAGGCCCGGGATGGTGACCAGCGACGGGCGTATCTGGTTCTGGCCGAGGTCGAACAGTTGCTGCTCGGATAATCCCTTGCCCGACAAGGCGAGCTGGAGGATCGGCACCGTCGATGCGCTGTAGTTCAGGATCAGCGGCGGGGTCACACCCGGCGGCATCTGGTTCAGGACGGTCTGGGAGACCGAGGTGACCTGCGCCGTGGCGGTGCGGATATCGGCGTCGGGCTGGAAATAGATTTTGACGATGCCGATACCCTGGAGCGACTGGCTCTCGATATGGTCGATGTCGTTGACCGTCGTCGTCAGCACGCGCTCATAGGGGGTGATGATGCGGTTCGCCATGTCTTCCGCGGGAAGGCCCGAATATTTCCAGGCGGCGGCGACCACGGGAATGCGGATATTTGGAAAGATATCGACCGGTGTGCGCAGCGCGGCGAGGGAGCCCACGATCGCGATCAGGATCGCCATGACGATGAAGGTCAGCGGCCGGTGCAGCGCAACCTTGACGATACCGATCATTCAACGCTCCAGAACACGGCCCCGACCGGAATGCCGGTACCGAAAGATCATGCCGTTCCGGCTCGCTCTCCCAGGATGAATGGGACGGCGAACCGCTTCCCGGGCGCAGCAGGATCAGGGGGGCTGATCCGCACGCGGCTGCAGGAAGGCGGGTTCACCGTCCCATTCATTCGGGCCAATGCGCGTCTGGACGATCCACGTCTAATATATAATATGGCTTGATCGATACACAGGACGACCTGATCCATGGAATTGCGACATTTGCGTTATTTCCTTTTTGTCGCGGAGGAGCGGCATTTCGGCCGGGCGGCGGCGCGTCTGGGCATCTCCCAGCCACCGCTCAGCCAGCAGATCCGTATGCTGGAGCAGGAATTGGGAGCCCGCCTGTTCGATCGCACCAGTCGCCGCGTGCAGCTGACCGAGGCAGGACGGCTGTTCCTTCCCGAGGCACGCGCCACGTTGGAACAGTCCGAACGGGCAGCAGAAATTGCCCGCCGCGCGCATCGGGGCGAGGCTGGCCGGCTGGGGCTGGCTTTCACCGTGTCGGGACCGTTCGTGCCGCAAGTCGCGCGCGCGCTTTACAGCTTTCGCCATTCGCATCCCGATGTCGAACTGGTCCTGCGCGAACTCAGTCGCGACGAGCAGATCGAGGCGGTGCGCACGCAGGAGGTCGACATTGGCATCGTCCGCGATTTCGAACGGCCGGTGCTGCCCGCAGATATGGTCTGCCGCTGCCTCCTGACCGAGGACCTGGTGCTGACGCTGAGATCCGACCATCCGCTTGCGCGGCGCTCCGCCGATCCCGATGTCGCCGACCTCGCGCAGGAACCGCTGGTGCTCTACGGCGCGCCCAACGGCGCGGGCTTCAACGAGCATTTCTTCGCCTTGTGCGCCGAGGCGGGTTTCGTGCCACAGATCGCGCACGAGGCGCAGAGCCTCGCGACCCTGCTCGGCCTCGTCGCCGCCGGGTTCGGCCCGACAATCATCGCGCGCTCGATGGCGCGATTGCATGTCGACACGCTGGTCAATCGCCCGTTCGCGACGCCCGTGACGAGCAGCCTTTGGTTGATACACAACCGCGTTCTTTCGGCGGTAGGTGATGCTTTCCGGCGGACGATACTGGAAGCCGACACGACGTAACGCGGCGCATCACCTGGCGGCGCGCTGATCGCGATGCGGAGCTTCCCGACCTTTGCGAGATCGAGCCCGGCGTAGAGGTGCCGGCGCCGCTTGATCGCGGCGCGCGACCTCAAAACGGGGCGCGGTCGCTGACCGCGCCCTTCGTCGAGTGGTATTTCAGATTCAGCCCTTGCAGGGGCCGATATTGGTACTGGTGACCTGCATCTGCATTTCCATGTCGCCGCCGCCCATCGGCGACTTGCCCTTTGAAATCACGAGAACATCGGTCTTCTTGGCACCGAGGGTTCCGGCGAGGGCGAGCTCGACCTTCTGGCTGCCCTGCGTGCATGTGCCCGCGACGTCGATCTTGCCGTCGCCGATCTGGTTCTTGTTCCACGTGCAGGCCTCGCCATAGCCTTTCGACAGCGCACCGGCGACATCTTCCTTGTCGGCCTGTTCCTGCGTGAGGCACTGCTCGGTACCGCTGGCGGCCGCGAGCTGCTTCGACATCTGGTCTTTCACATTGTCGGGAACGCCCGGCATCTCGAACTTGACCAGCTTGACATCGGTCTTCCAGTTGCCGGCTTCGCGCTTAACCGTCCCGGCCGGCGTAGCTGCCTTGTCGTCGCTCTTGCCGCAGCCACCCAGCGCCAGCGCTGCGCCCAGCGCGGCGACCGTCAAAAACTTCTTCATGCTTCGATAGTCCTTCGATTGTTGCTCTTGGGTCCCCCGAGAGGTCGCAATCGCTTCACGCCCAAGCGATCACGAGCGCGCATGTATCAAGTTTTCAATGGGATGCACGCCCAAAGTTAGAAGGCTATCTATCGGTGCATTGGCAGTAGGGTCATCCGGGAACAGTCGAATATTGCCGCGACCGGGAC
>NZ_DASWTD010000171.1:0-2949 GCF_036402335.1 Sphingopyxis sp.
TCCTCGGCCAAAGTGGCGCGGACAAAGGCATCGAGGTCGAAATCGGGGAGCAAGAACTGGGTCATGCCGACCGCGATAATCCGCCCACCGAGCAAATCAACTTGACGTTTACGTCAACTGGCGCTGACATACGCCAAATACACGAACGGAGAGGTCCCCATGCAATCCCCCATCTGCGCGATGCTCGGCATCGAATTCCCCCTCCTCGCCTTCTCGCACTGCCGCGACGTCGTCGTCGCGGTTTCGAAGGCAGGCGGCATGGGTGTATTTGGTGCCGCCTCGCTACCGCCCGAACGGCTCGAGGAAGAGCTGGCATGGATCGACGCCCATATCGGCGGGAAACCCTATGGCGTCGACCTGATCGTTCCCAACAGCTTCGCCGGCAAGGGCGAGGTTCGGCGCGAACCCCCTTCCATTCCCGACGAACACAAGACCTTCATCGCCGGCCTGCTGGAAAAACATGGCGTCGACGGGAGCGACCTCGCCCTCCCCGGCGCGGTGCGCAGCAGCCTTGGCGACAATATGAGCGACGACGGCGCCGCGCGCCTGCTCGAAGTGGCCTTCCGTCACCCGATCGCGCTGATCGCCAATGCACTCGGCGTTCCCCCGCCGCTGATGCTCGAACTCGGCAAGCGCCATGATGTGCCGGTCGCCGCTCTTGTCGGCACCCGTGACCACGCACTGGCGCAGGTCCGTGCCGGGGTCGACATCCTGGTCGTCGCGGGCGGCGAAGCGGGCGGCCATTGCGGCGAAGTCGCGACGATGGTGCTGGTGCCCGAAGTCGCCGCCGCCGTCGAAGCGGTGGGCGCGAACACGCCGATCCTGGCGGCCGGGGGCATCGTCACCGGACGGCAGATGGCGGCCGCGATGGCGATGGGTGCCCACGGCGCCTGGACCGGATCGGTGTGGCTGACCACCGCGGAGGCGGAAACCAACCCCGTCGTGAAGGAAAAGATGCTCGCGGCGTCATCGCGCGACACCGTGCGTTCGAAAAGCCGCACCGGCAAACCGTCGCGCCAGCTCCGCTCGCCATGGACCGACGCGTGGGAAGCCGAAGGCGCGCCCAAACCGCTGCCGATGCCGCTCCAGTCGCTGGTCAGCGAGCCCGCGCTGCGCAAGGTCGATAAATTGTCCGAAGGCGGTCACGAAGGCGCCAGGACGCTCGCGACCTATTGGGTCGGTCAGGGCGTGGGCCTGATGAACGAGGCAATGGGCGCCGGCCAGGTTGTCCAGCAGTTCAAGGAAGACTGGGTCACCGCCTGCGAACGGCTCAACAGCTTTATCGACGAGTAAAAAATCCCCGCCGAAGCGGGGATTTTCTGAAATCAGCTGACGGTCGCCTTGACGATCTTGCCGGGCTCGCGCGGCGGCTCGCCCTTGGGCAGCGCGTCGACATTTTCCATGCCTTCGATCACTTCGCCCCACACGGTGTACTGATTGTCGAGGAAACGCGCGTCGTCGAAGCAGATGAAGAACTGGCTGTTCGCGCTGTTCGGGTTCTGCGCGCGCGCCATCGAGCAGACGCCGCGCACATGCGGTTCGCTGCTGAATTCCTGCGGCAGATCGGGGAGCTGGCTGCCGCCCATCCCGGTACCCGTCGGATCGCCGCCCTGCGCCATGAAGCCCGGGATCACGCGGTGGAACACGACGCCATCGTAGAAACCTTCGCTCGCGAGGCCCGCGATACGCTCGACATGCTGCGGCGCGAGGTCGGGACGGAGGCGAATGACGACGTCGCCGGTGGAAAGCGAAAGCGTGAGGGTCTGGTCGGACATGCTGAAACTCCTGCGTTTTGGTTGGCGGTCCCATAGCGGGGCAAAGGGCCAAAGCCACGCATTAAATACACGCGAAGGCTGCACGGCGTTGCCATCGGGCGGCACCCGCACTAGGGGAAGGCTCGGCCCGTGGCGACCAGCGCCACATGAAGAGGGAGGACCGCGATGGATAAACGCGACGATTCCCCGCCGCTCGAAGATGTCGTCACCGCCGATGACCGCGACCGCGCGCCACCGCCCCGCGAAATCGAAACCGAGCTCGACGAAGACGACCGGTTGAAGCCCGAATTCGTCCGCGACGTGATCGAGCTGGCCGAGGCCGGCGAGAGCGAAGCCGCGCGCGAACGGGTCGGCCGCCTCCATCCCGCCGACATCGCCGACCTGTTCGAACTGGCGCGCGCCGACGAGCGCCCGATGCTCGCCGCCGTGCTCGGCGACATGCTCTCGGCCGACGTATTGGCGGAAATGAACGATTATGTTCGCGAAGAACTGATCGATCTGCTCGCGCCGGAGCAAGTGGCCGAACTCGCTTCCGAACTCGATACCGACGACGCCGTCGCGATCATCGAGGATATGGAGGAGGATGAGCAGCAGGCCGTCCTCCAGGCGATGGAGCCCGAAGATCGCGCCGCGATCGAGGACGCGCTCTCCTTCCCGGAGGAATCGGCCGGGCGCCTGATGCAGCGCGACCTCGTCGCGGTGGCCGAACATGTCACCGTCGGCGACGTCATCGACCGGCTGCGCGAGGATACCGACCTCACGAGCGATTTCTGGGAAATCTACGTCGTCGACCCGATGCATCGCCCGGTCGGCACCTGCCAATTGAGCTGGATCCTTCGCACCCCGCGCGATATCGCGATCAGCGACGTGATGAAGCGCGAGCAGACGCTGATCCCGGTCGACATGGACCAGGAAGAGGTCGCGCTGCGCTTTCAGAAATATGCGCTGATCTCCGCGGCCGTCGTCGACAAGGGCGGGCGGCTCGTCGGGATGATCACGGTCGACGATGTCGTCCATATTATCCAGGAAGAGGCGGGCGAAGATATCCTCCGCCTGTCGGGTGCCGGCGATGGCGACATCAACGAACCGATCCGCGAAACCTACAGCGCGCGTGTGCGCTGGCTGGTCGCGAACCTTGGCACCGCGCTGCTGGCGTCCTCGATCGTCGGATTTT
>NZ_DASWTD010000172.1:0-2703 GCF_036402335.1 Sphingopyxis sp.
CGACGGCAGAAGGCGCTGGCCTGCCTGTCGGCAATGGTGGGTGCCCTCATCCTTGCCCGCGCCGTCGACGACGCGGAGCTGTCCGATGAGATCCTTGCCGCCGCCCGCGCCTTATGGCGCGAGCCGAGCTGATCGGTGTGAACCACACGCCCTGTGTGTCAGCGCCATGGGCGACGGCCGTCCGGATCGCCCGAACTGTCGTGCGGGAACGCAAGAAATGAGAGAGCGATATCTCGAGGACTTCGCCGCCGGGCAGATCTTCGGCTCCGGACGGCTCGTGATCGACAAGGAACGGATCAAGAGCTTCGCCGCCGAGTTCGATCCGCAACCCTTCCATCTCGATGAGAATGCTGCGGAGGACACGATCTTTCGCGGACTCGCGGCAAGCGGCTGGCACACCGCAGCGGTGACGATGCGGCTCCTGGTCGAGAGCGAGATCAAGCCCGCCGGAGGCATCGTCGGCGCTGGCTTCGACGAGTTCCGCTGGCCGCGGCCGGTCCGCCCCGGAGACGAGCTGCGCCTGGAGAGCGAAGTGCTCGAGGTGCGGCCGTCGAAGTCGCGTCCGGAACAAGGACTGATCAAAGTCCGGACGACGACGCTGAACCAGAACGGCGACGCCGTGCAGGTTCTGATCGCAAATCTGATGGTGCCGCGCCGGCCGGCCTAGACTAGCGCTGTTGTCACGCTGCCAGTAAGGCCAGCCCACTCGAGCGCGTCCAGCTCCGCCCTGCCCCGGGCGCCGATGACGCCGTCCAACGCCTTCTCGATCCTGCCGCAGGAGCCGCACGATGACCCAGCAAATAGAGCTCTTCTACGATTTCCGCAGTCCCTACAGCTATCTCGCCTTCACCCAGCTCCGGCAGATGGACGTCGTCATTACGCTGCGGCCGATGAAGATTCTCAAGGTCATGGAGAAGGTTGGCAACGTCCCGACGACCATCACCTGCGCAGCGAAGGGCCGCTATGCGCGCGTCGACGTGGGACGCTGGGCGCAGCGCTACGGGGTTCCGCTCAACCCCTCGGACATGCGCGCCAACGACGGCGACGCCTGCTCGCGCGCGGTGCTGTCGGCCGAGGGGCCGGAGGACGCCGCCGCCATCACACTGGCGCTCTACCGGGCGATCTGGAGCGAGGGGAAGACGTTGGCGAACGCAGCCGATGTCGTTGCGGCGATCGCTGACGCCGGGATCGACACGGAGCCGATCGCCGCCCGGATCGACCGCTCCGAGATGGCCGCCCAGCTCGATGCCAACACCGACGAGGCGGCGGAGCGTGGCGTATTCGGATCGCCGACCGTCTTCGTCGGCGAGGCGATGTTCTTCGGTAACGACCGGCTTGAGTTCGTGCGCGAGGAGCTCGCGCGCCTGGAGGAAGCCGCATGACCGACACAGCCAAACCATTGGCGCTGATTACCGGCGTAGGCCCCGGCACGGGCGCCGCGCTCGCGCGACGCTTCGCCGAGGGCAACTATCGCGTGGCGATGCTGGCGCGCAACGCCGATCGCCTTTCGGCGCTGGAGCGGGAGATCCCGAACTCGATCGCGGTGCCGTGCGACGTCAGCGATGCGGCAGCGCTGGAGCGAGCGGTCGCGCAGGTCGGCGACCCGAAAGTGGTCGTCCACAACGCGGTCGGCGGCGCGTTTGGCACCTTCGAGCAGATCGAAGCGGAGACGCTCCGGCGCAACTTCGAGATCAACACGATGGCGCTGTTCCACCTTGCTCGACTCATAGCACCGGCGATGGTGGCCGCCGGCGAAGGCGCCATCATCGTCACCGGTAATACCTCGGCACAGCGCGGCAAAGCGAATTTTGCAGGTTTCGCGCCGACCAAGGCAGCGCAGCGCATCCTCGCCGAATCGCTCGCACGCGATCTCGGGCCCAAAGGCGTCCACATCGCCTACCTCGTCGTCGACGCGGTGATCGACGTGCCCTGGCAGCGCGAGCGGCTGCCGGACGCGAAGGACGACTTCTTCATCTCGCCCGCCTCAATCGCCGCCGAGGTCTTCCATCTCGCGCACCAGCCGAAGGACGCCTGGTCGTTCCTCGCAGAAGTGCGTCCCTTCCACGAGCCGTGGTGAGCGTTGTGGACGGCGAAACCAATGCCGCGCCGGACGGCCTGCAGCAGCTTCAGGCGATGCCGGGTGGCGGCTTCAAGGCGCCGATCGGCCAAACGCTCGGCTTCGATCTGGTCGAGGTTGAGCGCGGACGGGTCGTATTCGAAGGCAAGCCCGACCGCAGCGTTTACAACCCGTTTGGCGCGGTCCATGGCGGCTATGCCGCGCCGCTGCTCGACAGCGCCTGCGGGATCGCCACGCATTCCACGCCCGGTCCGGGCCGCGGCCCCGAGACGAGCCGCTGTGCGGCTACGCCAGCCGCGCTCGGCGTGGACGCATGAGGTCGACCTCCGGCCGTTCAAGGAACCTTTCTGAGGGCTGCTCGTATGAGGAGCCGCCTGCCGCTTCCACTGCCGACTGCATGCCCGCGCAACTCGTGGCGCACATCGGCAATCCGCAGCACGAAGCCGAGTGACCCACACCTCGAGATGCTTCACATGATCGATGCACCACAAGCCAACGTAGGCGCCCGGCACTCGGTCCCATTGACGCACGACAGAGTAGGCCCTCTGCGGGCGGCCGCTCGCGCGAGGGCCCCAGCCGGGCACCTCGGCGATCAGCGCCAGCTACACCACGCGGGGCGCGATTCC
>NZ_DASWTD010000173.1:0-13110 GCF_036402335.1 Sphingopyxis sp.
CCAGCGCCGATCCCGCCGAGTTGCTGAACCCGCAGTTTCCGGTTTACGATGCGGGGCGCGGCGGGCGCTATACCTATCACGGGCCCGGCCAGCGGGTGGGCTATGTCCAGCTCGATCTGACGAAGCGCGGGCGCGACGTGCGCGCCTATGTCTCGGCACTCGAAGGCTGGGTGATCGACGCCCTCGCGCTCCTCGGGGTCGCGGCGCGCAGGGCCGAGGGACGCATCGGCATCTGGACAGACGCGCCTGACGGTCGCGAGGCAAAGATCGGCGCGATCGGCGTGCGTGTGAAACGCTGGGTGACGCTCCATGGCTTTTCGCTCAATATCGCACCCGATCTCGCCCATTTCGGCGGCATCGTGCCATGCGGGATCGCCGAATTCCCGGTCACCAGCCTCGCCGCGCTCGGCCGCACCGCCTCGTTCGCCGAGGTCGATGCCGCGCTTGCGCAAACCCTTTCCGCCTTTCTCGACAAGCTTCGGCCGAGCGATTAGGAACGGCGCATGACCCGCACGCTTCTCGCATCGCTTCTTATCCTGTCGCTCGCCGCCTGCGGCGGCGGCGATACCGCCGGCAAATCGACCACCAAGCTCGATGCGGTCGAGGTGCAGCCTGGCACGATCAGCGATTCGATGATCATTCTCGACGATGCGAGCGTCGACGGCACCGCGGTCGATAACAGTATTCCCGACGACGGCACCCGGAAAGAGGCGTCGAGGGCAAACGAGGAAAGCAGCGAAGAGGATACAGCGGAAACGGACGGCGCCGCGGAGAATCCCGACGCCGTTCCGGCTCCCGAAGCGCGAAAATCGATCACCGCCGACACCGCCGACAAAAAGGGCGAATAGTCAGCGCGTCAGCGCAGCCCGAGGCTCTTGTGCGTTTGCAGCGACAGGCGCCAGCGCGGATCCGCCATCACCAGATCGATACATGCCCGCACATTGTCGGCTGCGTTCGGATCGTCGAGCGGCTGGAGCAGAAGATGCGTGAAATCGAGCGCCGCGAGCCGCTCGACGTCGCTCCCGGCCTGCGGCCAGACGAGCTTCAGCTCGTCGCCGCTGGTCTGGATCAGCTCGTTTCCCGCTTTCGGGCTGACGCAGATCCAGTCGATGCTGCGCGGGATCGCAAAGGTACCATTGCTTTCGATCGCGATCGTAAAGCCGCGCTCGTGCAGCGCGTCGATCAGCGCATCATCGACTTGCAGCATCGGCTCGCCGCCGGTCAATACGACATAGCGATCCTCGCTCCCCTGCCCCCAGCTCTCGGCGATGACCTCGGCGAGCGCCGCCGCGTTTCGATATTTGCCGCCCAGCGTTCCATCTGTGCCGACAAAATCGGTGTCGCAGAACCGGCAGATCGCCTTGGCGCGATCCTTCTCGCGCCCCGTCCACAAATTGCAGCCGGCAAAACGGCAGAACACCGCGCGCCGCCCCGCCTGCGCACCCTCACCCTGTAGCGTGAGGAAAATCTCTTTGACCGCGTATGGCACGGGTTCAGGCGTAGCGCGTCGGGTCGACGAGCCCGGCATCGGCGAAGCCCTTGCTGCGCAGGCGGCAACTGTCGCACGACCCGCAATGCAGCCCTTCGGGCGTCGGGTCGTAGCACGACCAGCTCATCCCCGCGTCCATCCCCAGCCGCGCCGCCTCGGCAGCGATATCGGCCTTGGTCATGTGCTGAAGCGGCGCGTGAATGCGGAACTCGACGCCCTTGTCGCCGTCGCGCGTCGCAAGCCGCGCCAGATCCTCGAACCCGGCGATAAACTCGGGGCGGCAGTCGGGATAGCCCGAATAGTCGAGCGCGTTGACCCCGATCACGATGTCCTGCGCCTGCCGCGCCTCGGCGAGACCGAGTGTTAGCGACAGGAAGATGAGATTGCGCGCCGGAACATAGGTCACGGGCACCTCGCTGCCCCCCGCGACCTCGGGCACGCCGTCCTTCGGCACGTCGATATCGGCGGTGAGCGCCGAGCCGCCGAAGCGGCGAAGGTCGAGCGGCAGCACGATATGCTCGGCGGCACCGACATAACCGGCGATCCGCGCTGCCGATTCCAGCTCGACGCGGTGGCGTTGGTTATAGTCGATCGTCAGCGCGACGATTCGCGCGCCCGCTTCGCGCGCGAGCCCCGCGCACACCATCGAGTCGAGTCCGCCCGACAGGAGGACGATCAGGGTTTTTCCGGAAACTTGCTGCATCGGCGCCAGATAGGCCCGAGCCGCAGGGGGTGCAAGGGCTCCGCCGTACCAAAAGAAACGGGCCGCGAGGCAGTCGCCGCACGGCCCAGTTCGGCATGAAAGCCATTAGGGAGATTACACACAACGGTATGTCATGCCCCTTTTTAGACCTGCATGGTTAATATTGCGTTAGCGCCGCGCAGTTGCTCAGCAGGCGCCGGCCCGCCGCGCCTCGATCGCTTGCGAGAAGGGTTTGCCGTCGGCAATACCCTGCGTCTCGATCTGGACGAGCCGGTTGGTCTCGCTACGGATGCTCGTGCGGCCGTGGCCCGCTCCGGGACAGGTATAATGGACCGTCACCGAGCCCGGCGTGTCTTCGATGATGTAGCGCGAGCAGGTCGCGCGCGGGTGATGGATCTGGATCATCCGCCGCGCATCGCCGACGCAAATCGTCTGCAGCACCGCATCCTTGCCGCGTTCGCGAAGCTGCCAGCTTCCCTTTTCGAGCCGGTCGAGCATCGCCAGCGACGGAGCCTGTGCGGGCACCGCGGTTGCGCCCGCCAGCGCACACGCCGCCAGGGACCATCGCAAGAAGGGAGAGAAGATCGCCATTTCCACCTATCCATTGGCTGCCCGCATGCGAGCTGAATTGCGACCCCGTTGTCCTGCAAGTAGCAAGCCGGAGGTGGAATTTCAACCAACCGGCGCCGGATTGCCTCGCTTCATCGCCCGCAAGGCGTCAGCGATGCCCCGAAATCTCGTCGAGCGGGATCGGAAAGACACGCGAGCAAAAGGCGCAGTCGACGACGATATGGCCCGCATCGTCGGCCATCTCCGCGCGCTCGGCCTCGGGAAATTGCCCGAGTACCCCGGCGAAATAGCCGGTGCTGCACCGGCAGCCGCGCGACACCGCGATCCCCGGTTCGACCCGCACTTCGTCCTCGTGAAAGAGCCGCCACGCGAGCGTTTCGAGCGACGTCGCGGGATCGGTGAGTTCCTCGTCCTTGAGCGTCGTGGCGATCGCGCGCGCATGTTCCCATTCGGGATTGTCGTGCCGGACGTGCAGCCGGTCGCGGCCGACCTCGCCTTCGGGAAGGTGCTGAAGGAGCAACCCGCCGGCGAGGCACCCTGCCTCGGCATCGTGGCGCGCAGCGATCTTGATCAGGCTCGAAATCTGTTCCGACTGCTCGAAATAATGCTCGGCCGCCTCGCCGATCGATGCGCCCTCGAGCGGAACAATCCCCTGATAGCGCTCGGCCGTCGTCGCCTGGTCGAAGGTAATCGCGAGAAAGCCTTCGCCGAACAGCGCGAACAGCGTCGGGTCGGAGCCGACCTCGGCCAGCCGTTCGGCATCGAATTTCAGGTAACCGCGCAACTCGCCGCCGCGATAGTCGCAGACGAGCAGTTCGATCGGCCCGCCGCCGGTCTGCGCCTGCAGCGTCATCTGCCCATTCTCGTCCTTCAGCGTCGAACCGAGCAGGACCGTCAGCACGAGCGCCTCGGCGAGCAGCTTTTCGGCGACCGGCGGATAGCTATGCGCGGCCATGATCGTCTTCAGCGTCGGCCCAAGCCGGACCAGGCGCCCGCGCACATGGCGTTCGGCGATGGTGAACAGCAGCGGCTGATCGAACCAGGTTTCGATGATATCGCTCACAGTCTCGAACTCACAATTTTCCGAGCGCCCAGAGCAGGATCGATTTCTGCGCGTGGACGCGGTTTTCGGCCTCGTCCCAGACGCGCGACTGCGGACCGTCGATCACCGCGTCGACAACCTCGTCGCCGCGATGCGCGGGCAGGCAATGGAGAAAGATCGCGTCGCTCTTGGCGCCTGCCATCAATCGCTCGTCGACCTGATAGGGTACCATCGCCGCGATCTTGTTGTGCGCATGATCCTGTCCCATCGACACCCATGTATCGGTGACGACCAGATCGGCGCCCGCCACGGCCTCGCGCGCGTCGCGCATGACGTCGACGCGAACGCCCTTTGCACGCGCGGCTTCGACGAAGCTCGCATCGGGATCATAGCCCTGCGGAACGCCTGCGCGGACGTGGAAGCCGAACAGCCCCGCCGCCTCGATCAGCGAGGAGAGGACATTGTTGCCGTCGCCGAGCCACGCGAGTTCGAGCCCGGGTAGCGCCTTGCCGCTTTCGACGATCGTCAGCAGGTCGGCGACGATCTGGCACGGATGCGACAGGTCGGTCAGCCCGTTGATCACCGGGACGCTGGCATATTCCGCCAACTCCTCGACCTTGGCATGGTCGTCGGTGCGGATCATGATCGCGTCGGCGTAGCGCGACAGCACGCGCGCGGTGTCGGCGATCGTCTCGCCGCGCCCGAGCTGGGTGACGCCCGCATCCATGATCATCGCCGAGCCGCCGAGCTGGCGGATCGCGATGTCGAACGAGGCACGGGTACGCGTCGAATTCTTCTCGAACACCATCGCGAGCACATGCCCCGCGAGCGGGGCGTCCGCATCGACCTTCCCCTTCGGCCAGCCCGCACGCGCCGTCTTGCGGTCGATCGCGTCGGCGAGCATCGCGGCAACCGCGTCCCCGCCCGCGTCGGACAGGTTGAGGAAGTGCCGCATCATGCCCTCCGTTCAACAGGAACGGAAAACATCAGGACTCGGGCGGCGTGTAGCTCGCCGCGCCTGCCGACAGTTTTTCGATGAATTCGGCGATATGGTTGTCGTCGATGTTGAGCGGCGGCAGCACGCGAACGACATTCTCGCCCGCGGCAACGGTCAGCAGCCCGTGGTTGTCGCGCAGGTGCGCGACGAAGGCGCGGCTGTCCGAATGAAGCTTGAGCCCGAGCATCAGCCCGACACCGCGCACGCTGTCGAACAGCTGGTCGTGGTTGGGGATGAGCTGCTCGAGCGCACCGCGAAGACGCTCGCCGGTCGCCTTGACCTGGTCGAGGAAGCCATCTTCGAGCACGACGTCGAGCACCGCCTGCCCCGCCGCGCACGCGAGCGGGTTGCCGCCATAGGTCGAACCATGCGTGCCGATGACCATGCCGCGCGCCGCCTTCTCGGTGGCGAGGCATGCGCCCATCGGGAAGCCGCCGCCGATGCCCTTGGCGCTCGCCATGATGTCCGGCGTCACGCCATAATGCTCATAGGCATAGAGATGGCCGGTGCGCGCGACGCCGCACTGGACCTCGTCGAACACGAGCATCAGGTCGCGCTTGTCGCAGATATCGCGCAGCGCCTGCAGGAAAGGCTGCGACGCCGGGCGGATACCGCCCTCGCCCTGGATCGGCTCGACGAGGAAGCCCGCGGTATTGTCGTCGACGAGGTCGAGCGCCGCATTGATATCGTCGAACGGCGCATAGGCGAAGCCGGGCAGCAGCGGGTCGAAGCCCTTGCGCAGCTTCTCCTGATTGGTCGCCGAGATCGTGCCGAGCGTGCGGCCGTGGAAAGCATTGTTGAAGGTGATCAGCGTGTGCTTTTCGGCGTTGCCCGCGCTCGAATGATAGGCGCGTGCAGTCTTGATCGAACATTCGACCGCCTCGGCGCCCGAATTGGTCAGGAAGACCGTGTCCGCGAAGGTGTTCTCGACGAGGCGCGCGGCATAGGCCTCACCCTGCGGGCTGCCATAAAGGTTCGACACATGCATCAGCGTCGCGGCCTGATCCTGAATCGCCTTGGTCAGGTGCGGATGGCCATGACCGAGCAGGTTCACCGCGATGCCGCTTGCAAAGTCCAGATAACGCTCGCCGCGCTCGCCGATCAGATACGCGCCTTCGCCGCGGACCGGACGCACTGCGCACCGGGGGTAAACGGGCATCAGCGGCGTGATCGTCATGGCAGGCACCTTTCCTAAAGACTGTAGAAACGAGAGAGGCGCGCAATAGGGCGCGCAACTGGACAAATCAATGGCAGCGTCACCCTTCGCCAAGCCGCACGGACAAGGCTCGCGAGGCAACCTATTCGGCCCGGTTTCGTTTGCCGGGGATGACCGGGAGAGAGAGATCGATGCAAGACACCGGCAGATTTCCGGACGGCCTCGGCGAGGATAATCTCCACGGCGGCCGGTTGTTCGCCCGCCACGCCAGCCCGTTGTCGATCATCATCCTCGGCTCGCTTCTGATCCTCGCCTTGTTCGACGTCGCCGGCGGCCGCCCGTCGACCCCCATGAAAAGGGATTTCGGCGCAGCGACATTGACGATCGATACGCCGACGACGCTGCGCAACGGCGAATTTTTCGAAACGCGGATCGACGTCCGCGCCGATGCCGACATCGAGGACGCGGTCGTCGCTTTCACGCCCGGCCTGTGGCGCGACATGACGATCAACACCACATTGCCGTCGCCCGCCGAAGAGACGTTCGAAAAAGGATTGCTGCGCTGGTCCTACGGGCCGGTGAAACGCGGCGACACTTTGCACGTCAAGATCGACGGACAGATCAACCCGCCGCTGTTCGCCGGAACGTCGGGTTCCGTCCTGCTCTACGACGGCGACCGGCGCCTCGGGAAGCTGCCGCTGTCGATCCGGGTCTTTCCCTGATGGATATCGTACTGCGCGCCACCGCAATGTTCGTCGTGCTTTTCGCCCTGCTCCGGCTGCTCGGCAAACGCGAGCTTGGCCAGCTGACGCCCTTTGAGCTGGTCGTGCTCGTCGTGATGGGCGACCTCATCCAGCAAGGCGTGACGCATAACGACTTCAGCGTGACCGGGGCGACGCTGGCGATATGCACCTTTGCCTTCTGGGGCGTCGTACTCAGCTGGCTCAGCTACCTGTTTCCGCAGCTTAAGAACCCGCTCGAGGGACGGCCCCAGATCGTCATCCGCGACGGCCGGCTTTGCGAGGAGAATCTGCGTCGCGACCGCCTGACCCGGGCCGAGATCGAATCCGAAATGCGCCTCGCCGGCATCGCCCATATCGAGCAGGTCGCCCGGGCGATACTGGAGCCGCAAGGCAAGGTCAGTTTCATCAAGCGCGATGCCGGTGACAGTCGCCAGAGCGATCAGGACTCCGCGGCAAAATAGCCTGCGGCCGCCGCGGCTTCGATCGTCAGCGCCAGCGAGCGTTTGCGCGCGTCATGGTCGTACATCGACGACGCGACGATCACCTCGTCGACGCCGGTGCGCTGGACGAAAGCCTTGAGCCCCGCAGCGATGTCGTCGGCGGTGCCGACCGCCGAGCATTGCAGCACATGATCGAGGATCGCGCGGGCATTGGGCGGCAAGCTGTCCTTGTAGCCCGCAAGCGGCGGCTTCATCTTGCCCGGATTGCCGGTGCGCAACGCCACGAAGGCCTGTTGCTGCGAGGAGGCAAGCAGTTCCGCTTCCTCGCGCGTATCGGCGGCAAAGGCATTGAACGCCGCAGCGGCATAGGGCTCGGCAAGCTGCGCCGACGGCTTGAACTGGCGGCGATAGATATCGAGCGCCTCGTCGAGCGCGTCGGGCGCAAAATGGCTGGCGAAGGCATAGGGCAGCCCCAGCATCGCGGCGAGTTGCGCCCCGAACAGGCTGGAACCAAGTATCCAGAGCGGGACATTGGTCCCCTCGCCCGGCACTGCGCGAATGCCGATGCGGTCGTCGCCGGCAAGGAAGGCCTGCAGTTCAACGACGTCCTGCGGGAACTGGCGCTCGTCGCTCGCAAGGTTGCGGCGGAGCGCGCGCGCAACAACGCCGTCCGAACCGGGCGCGCGGCCGAGCCCCAGGTCGACGCGACCGGGGAACAGAGCCTCCAACGTACCGAATTGTTCGGCGATCACCATCGGCGCATGGTTTGGCAACATGATGCCGCCTGCACCGATGCGGATCGTCGAGGTCGCCTGTCCGATATGCGCGAGCACCACCGATGTCGCGGCGCTCGCGATCCCCGCCATGCCGTGATGTTCGGCGACCCAATAGCGCGCATAGCCCAGCGCCTCGGCGTGGCGGGCGAGATCGGCGGCGTTGGCGAGCGCCTCTGCGATCGTGCCGGTGTCGGTCACGGGCACGAGGTCGAGGAAAGAGAGTTTCGTCATGAAACCGATATGCGGTGCGGGCTGCCGCGGTTCAAGCGCAGCGGTTCGCGGGCGGTGCGAAGAAAAACTATGCGCGCTCGTCCTTTGGCGAGTCCATCAGCACATAGGTGGTGATCGAATGCACCTGCGGCAGCACGCCCAGCACTTCGGTGTGAAAATGCTTGTAGGACGCGAGGTCTTCGGTCTCCACGCGCAGCAGATATTCGATCGTGCCCGTGATATTATGGCATTCGCGTACCTCGGGCGCGAGCGCCATCGCCGCCTCGAAATCATTCTGCGACTTTTTCGTGTGCGACGACAGACCGATCGTGACATAGGCGACGAACGTCAACCCGAGCTTCGCCGGATCGATCATCGCACGATAGCCCTTGATCACCCCGCTCCGTTCGAGTTCCTGCACGCGGCGCAGACAGGCAGATGGCGACAAGCCGACGCGCTCTGCCAGTTCGAGATTCGAGATTCGGCCGTCGCTCGACAATTCACGCAATATCTTTCGGCCAATGGCGTCGATCTTGATCATAGATTGCATAATCTATCCGATAGCGGCCCATCTTTGCAATCGTCGTACATCGAAACGCATTATATTGCGCGATATGGAACAAGCCACCCTCCTCGCGCTCTCCGCCTTCGCCCTCGTCTCGTCGATCACGCCGGGGCCGAACAATATGATGCTGATGGCATCGGGCGCCAATTTCGGCCTGCGCCGTACCGTGCCGCATGCGCTCGGCGTCGGCATTGGCTTCACGCTGATGATCGTCCTCGTCGGGGTCGGGCTGATGGGATTGTTCGACCTGTTTCCGGTGCTGAATACCGTGCTCAAGATCGTGAGCGTCGTCTATCTTCTGTGGCTCGCGTGGAAGATCGCAAACGCCGCCGCGCCCGACACCGAAACCGGCGCGCGCGGCAAGCCGATGACCTTCCTTCAGGCGGTGCTGTTCCAGTGGGTCAATCCCAAGGCATGGTCGATGGCGCTGACCGCGATCGCACTCTATGCCCCCGACCGCAATCTTGGCGCGGTGCTGCTCGTCGCGGTCGTGTTCGGGATCATCAACCTGCCCTCGACCAGCCTGTGGGCGGTGATGGGCCAGGTGATGCGTGGCTGGCTGTCGAGCCCGGCGCGGCTTCGGGCATTCAACTGGACGATGGCGGCGCTGCTCGTCGGCTCGCTCGCGCTCCTCATCTGATCCGATTGCAAGGTTGCATCCCGCAACCTATGGACGGCGCTCCCCTCTTCTGACCGGAGAACAGAGCCATGCAAAGCCGCCGCCTCGGTAAAAGCGCCATCCATGTATCCGATATCTGCATGGGAACGATGACCTTCGGCAGCCAGACCGACGAGGCCGAGGCGTTCCGCATCCTCGACCGCTGCTTCGATGCGGGGATCAATTTCTACGACACCGCCGAGGGCTATCCGGTCCCGCCCGACGTGAAATGGGTCGGCCGCACCGAGGAAATCGTCGGGCGCTGGATGAAGACCAAGCCGCGCGACGCGATCATCATGGCGACCAAAGTGTCGGGGCCGAGCCATGTCTGGTTCAAGTCGCCGTGCCGGGGCGGAATGACCGCACTCGACCGCAAGAATATCATGCAGGCCGTCGACGACAGCCTGACACGGCTGCAGACCGATTATATCGACCTCTACCAGACGCACTGGCCCGACCATGACGCGCCTTATGACGAAATGATGGACGCGCTCGACGAACTCGTCCGCTCCGGCAAGGTGCGGATCCTCGGCTGCTCGAACGAAACGAGCTGGGGGCTGATGAAATCGCTCGCCGCATCGGACCGGCTGGGCGGCGCGCGCTATCACACGATCCAGAATAATTTCAGCCTCAACAATCGCCGCTTCGAGGACGAACTGGCGCAGGTGTGCCGGCAGGAGGGCGTCAGCCTGATCCCCTATTCGCCGCTTGCCGGCGGCGTGTTGTCAGGCAAATATCAGGGCGGCGCGACCCCCGAGGGCGCGCGCTTCTCGCGCTACCTGAAGATGGAAGGTCGGCAGGCGGCAATGGGGCGACGCTTCGTCAACGAAAAGACGCTCGCTGCGACCGACCGCTATCTGAAGATCGCCGGGGAAGCGGGGCTGCACCCCGTGACGATGGCGACCGCCTGGTCAAAGCAGCATGACTTCGTCGCCTCGACGATCGTCGGGGTCAGCGCCGACGATCAGGTCCAGCCGATCCTCGATGCGATGGAACTGGTGCTGACCGACGATGTGATGAAAGCGCTGCACCAGGTCAGCAAGGACATCCTCTACCCGATGGGCTGAGCCGACGGCCATTCGAGGATCAGCGCGCCACCAACCGGCAGCGCGCGCCATGCCGCCGACAGCCGGTCGAAATCCGCGAACACCCGCGGCCGCGCTGCGTCGATACGCGCGCGTTCATCGACGCTGAGCCCCGCCCGCGTCCGCTCCGCCTCACCGAGCGCCGCGCGCTGTGCCGCGCTGTCGGGGCGCGTGCTGCTCCGCCAGCCGATGTCGAACAGGAAGGCAGCGATTTCGGACAGCTCGCCCTCCCGGCCTTGGCTTTTGATCAACTTCGCGCCCTTCGCGACCTGTTTGCGTGCCGCGCGTTGCCGTTCCTTTGCCGACAACGCACCGCCCGCCTCGACATGAAAGGAACCTGCATCGCCGCCGGCCGCGATCTGGCCGAACACACCCGTCTTGAGCCCCAGCGCCGCCTCGACGACGAAATGCACCATGTCGTGCGGCAGGTCGGAATCGAAGCCCGGCGCCGGGTCCATCACCAGCACCGGCAGCCCGACGCGCTCGATCCGCATCGAGTAGCGGCGATCGCCCGACCGGATGAAATGGACTTTCATGGGCTCGACCTATAGGCTCGCCAGCGTTTCCACCAAAAGGATTTGCGATGACTTCTGCCCGCCGCGCGTTTTTCGCCCTCGCTGCCTTCACCGCCGTCGTCGGTACCGCGCACGCCGCGAACCCGGTGATGTTCCGCGATGCCGGCTGCGGCTGTTGCCTCAAATGGTTGGAGCAGGTGAAGGCGTCGTTCGGGCAGAAAGCAGTCGTGGTCAATTCGCCCGACATGAACGCGGTCAAGGACAAGCAGGGCGTGCCGGAGGCGTTGCGCAGCTGCCACACCGTGCTCGTCGGCGGCTATGTGGTCGAGGGGCATGTCCCCGCAAAGGAGATCGCACGGCTGCTCCGCGAAAAGCCAAAGGGTGTGAAGGGTCTTGCCGTCGCGGGAATGCCGATGGGCTCGCCCGGCATGGAGCATGGCGACCACCGCGAAGCCTATAAGGTCATGACTTTCGGCCCCGGCGGCCAGCGCGTCTATGCGAGCTACGCCGCGAGCGGCGGCGCCCACGCGCACTGATCGACGCGCGGCGGGATCCGGCCAATGCTGTTCCGCACCGCGCTTCTCGACCGGATCAAGGCGGGCGACGTGACGCTCGCTTTTCGCCGCTGGAAGAAGCCGACGGTAAAGCCCGGCGGACGGCTGCGCACCGCCGTCGGCGAGCTGGCGATCGATAGCGTCGCGCGATGCGAAGAAAGCGATATCAGCGAGCGCGACGCAAAGACCGCGGGCTTCGGGGGACGCGACGAGCTGCTTGCCGAACTCGCACAGCGCAGCGAAGGGGACCTCTATCGCATCGCCTTTCGTTTTGCCGGGGCCGACCCCCGCATCGCGCTACGCGACCGAGGCGATCTCACGGCCGCCGAAACCGATGCGATCGGCGCGCGGCTGGCAAGGCTGGACGCCAGCGCAGGTCGCCGGTGGACGACCGCCGTGCTGCGCCATATCGCGGACCATGAAGGTCTCGCGGCGCGCGAAATCGCCGCCGCGCTCGATATCGGGACAACGGTCCTCAAACCGAACATCCGCAAGCTCAAGGAACTCGGCCTCACCGAAAGCCTCGAGGTCGGCTACCGTATCTCGCCGCGCGGCGCGGCGGTGATCGAAGCGCTGCGCCTCAGGCGAGTTCGGCCTTGAACAGCTCGAGCATCCGCCCCCACGCCTTTTCGGCGGCCGCTTCGTCATACGCGCGGCCATCGGGCGGGCACCAGCCGTGCATCGCGCCCTTGTACACTTCGACCTCGTGCCAGTGCGGCGACGGGGCCAGCACCGCGTTCAGCCGGTTCTTCTCTTCGGGATTTTCCTGATCGTCATTGTCGGCGATCGCGAACAGGTAGCCCGCATTACTGTCGTCGATCAGCAGGTGCGGGCTGTCGGGCTTGTCGGTTCCGACCCCGCCGCCGTGGAAACTCGCCGCCGCGCCGACACGGTTCGGGCCGAGCGCGGCGGTATAGATGACCATCGGCCCGCCCATACAATAGCCGGTCGTGCCGAGCCTGCGCCTGGTATCGACCTCCTTCTGCGTGTCGAGGAAAGCGAGATGCGCCTTGGCATCGGTTTCGACGATCGGCCTGGTGAGCTGTTTCAGGTAGCCGAACAGTTTCTCGCGCACCGCCGGGTCGCCCCAGTCGTTCGCGGCGTCGACCACGGGCGATTTCTGCCAGCGGTAAAAGGGATTCACCGTCAGCACCGCATAGCCCTCGCCCGCCAGCCGGTCGGCCATCTGGCGAAAGGCCGGACGAAGGCCACGAATGTCGGGCCAGACCAGCACGCCCGGATGCTTGCCCTCGGCCGGTGCGACGAAATAGGCGTCGCAAATGCCGTCGTCCGTCTTGATCGTCACGTCGCGGCCCCTCACCGGCTTGCCCGCGATTGCACGCGCCGGCAGCGCCGCGATCAATGCACCGGCGCCCGCGAGCACCGCAAAGCTCCGCCGCGCGACGGGCATCCCGGCGCGGTCGAGATCGGCTTCGGTGTTTTCGGTGCACATATGGGCTCTCCCTCGGGCGCTTCGTGATGGATCCGCAACCGCTACCCGGCAGCAACGGTTCCCGGTTCGGCGGCGATGCTAATCTCGGCGAAGCTGAATGCAAGCCGGTGCACGCCGACGCGGCGCAACATTTCGCCATGCGCCGCGCGGTCGA